>NZ_JAQVHI010000021.1:16075-37896 GCF_028696275.1 Lascolabacillus sp. | reverse complement strand
CTGGATCTATCGTATGGGTTATGTAATTTATACTCTGATAATTGCTCTGAATCCTCTTGAAGCATAATAAGATTCGGCTCCATTGTGGTAGATGAAAGTGCGACCGTATCGTTTGTCACCAAATAGTCCCCCTCCTCTCTCTCGCACACTGTCTGGTGCTGTTACCCAACTGGATGTTTTGTTGTCGAAATCGCCCAGCTCCTGAAGCTTTTTGTATTGCTCTTCATTGAGCATCTCAACACCCATCTCCTCCGCCATGCCAAGGGCGCTGCCTTTGGGCTTGTACTCTTTCCTTGATTTAAGTGCAGCTTCGTCGTAGCAGAGGCTGCGGCGACCTTTTGGGCTCTCTGTTGAGCAGTCGCAAAAGATATACTCTTTGGTTTTGGGATCGTAGCCTATTACGTCGGGTTCTCCACCGGTTTCTTCCATCAGGCTGAGTGTTTGGAGTTTGGTGGGACTCTTTTCAAGTTTTTTTTGTACCTCTTCCCATTTGAGATCGGGATGTCTATTTATGTTTTTCTCGAAGCGCTTTTCCAGTGTCTGAAGCAGTTCGGTGTATTTAGTTTGTGAGGGATTACTGTTGCTCATATTTGATATCACTTTAAATGGATATCAGACCAAACGTTTTTTCTGATGTTTTGGTTTGGTATGATTGCTGAATTAACAGTAGGTCAGTATCGCCTTGTTCGCATTGTTTGCTGTGATGTGCCTACTATGTTTGATTTGCGGGTGTTGCCGACTGATCTTGGGGTTGTTGGTCGTGACTGACTTACCTCTTGTTGCCTTAATCTTTTTTCAAAATCGATAAGCTCCTGTTCTATCCTCTCTTGTTCTGCTTTCAACTCTTCAGGGGTTGTTGTCTGTTGAGAGAGGGTTCTGTTTCCGGGATTGCCTGTTTTATAGATCTCCCCATTATATCTGCGGGCTCTGAAGAAGTCGTCGATAGTGCCTCTTATACTGTTGTTGAGGGGAGAAAGCATTACCGGCATCTGTTTGGCATGGGGTGCTATTTCACTGTATGGAATCCAGAAAAGCGGGTATCGGGTGGTGCCTTCGATGTTGTTGAATCTCTGTATGATGGGGCAGATTGCTAAAGGTGTTACGCGCAGACTGGATGTTGGTGTATCGAAGTAATATACCTCTTTGAGATAGTAACCCTGAACTTCGTCTAACGGTATGTCGGTCGACTGAATACCAAACCGTTCTGTAAACTCTGTAAAGTTAATGAGATAGTCTTCGGTGAACAGTTCTTGGCCATCGAGGTACTCATAAGCTTTTATCTCATTATTTTGCAGCAAGGTAAAGATCTTAGTAAATAATAGGAGAGGTGAGTTCTCAGGTTTTGAGAGATCGAGGTAACGGTAGATTATGCGTGACCATCGTGAGTTCTCGAGAATGTAGGTCAGCTCATCCTCACTATGACTGATGTTGTATTGGCTGGTGGAACTGCTTCTGGCGGCTTCTGCCTGTCGTCGCTGTTCTATCCTTTCTCTGGCTGTCTCTTGTGGGTAGGCGATCTGTGCTGTTGCTGCCAGCAGGAGAATTACAAATATTTTTGTTTTCATTGCATGTAATGTTGTCATTTCTTTTGATATGTTTCTCTCTTTATAGAGTGGAACCTGTTATAATTGACAGAGTTTTCGAAATTCATTTTTTTTATCAGTTTACTCTAACTTCAATAACTGCAATTTCGCGCTCTACTCCATCAGGACCTGCAGCACGAATGCCTGAAATATAGAAATAGCTTCCACGCGAAAGTCGCCTGATCTGCTCTCTCTGCCTCTGGGAGAAACGACTACCGTCGGAAACTTCAGGAATTGCATTCCCCATTGAGTCGAAGAACAGTGTGCGAAATTCTGTAACTCTGAATGGTATGTTGAGAATTCCGTCATCAATGGCTGCCTCTATTCCATCTGCATTGATTAGTACCGATTTTGCAATGCTTCCTCCCTTAAATGTTACAGGCTTGCCATCCGAATCCCTATATATAATGAAAGGAGTGGGGTCGGGCAGTGCTCTTACCCCGAACTCTCTGGAGGTTAGCTGTTGTGCCGCTCCTGAGGGTGTGGTAACTGTTACTGTAATTGTTGCATCTGTACCAACTTGTGATGGTGTTGCATACCACATATTTCCTCTTCTTGTGACTGTTCCGTTGGTCATGACAGCACTTATATTTTGTGGGGAAATTCCTGGTACTGATATGCTTACCTCATTTTCGATTCCGGCATATAACACATTCATGAGTGAGGGGGCAATTGTTGCCATTGGCTCGATGACTGTATAGCTGCTTTGGAAATCTCGACGGATTACAGTGCCGTTGTTTCCGCTGATTTCAAGATGGCCATCAATAGGGAAAGTTCCAGTGGTGTTGGCGGGAAGTGTGAAGCTGTTGTTTCCCTCAATTACAGGGGTTGCTGAGCTGTTTATTATTAGCTGTGGCTGTTTGGTTGTATCTTCAGCTGTAAGCACCACACGGGCTCTGTAATTGCTTCCACGGAAGACTATATCCGACTCAGGAATGAGGTATGCATTGAGTTGATTAACGCGAAAGTCTCCTGCATCTACACTGTTTAGGATGTTTTCAAGGGCTTCGCCTTCGGCTGTTACGATATCGTTTTCAATTTTAGTGAGTATTGTTACTGCTGCTGCAAGTGGCATGTTTTCGAAGTGTGATGCTTCCCAGCTTTTGCCTGATGTTTGCGTACTCAGACTCCTTTCTATTATTTCTCTGCGTGCTGGGTTATGAACAAATTGGGTGATGTTGTTGCGATAGTTATCGATTGCGTTTTTAAGCTTTTTACCTTCTCCTTTTACGGGTGATAGCATTACTACTGATGCTGCTTCGAGATCATCTTTGTGCCTGATGTTACTGATGTCTGCTTTGCGGCCATCGGCTTCTCTGACCATGAGATATTTGAGCTGCTGAATATATTTGGTTAGTGAATCGGTCATTGTGCGTACTTCCATGCCACGGTTGTACCACTCTTCAGCCTTTTCAGGATTTAACTCTTTGTACTGTGCAAGTTCATTCAGGATGAGATCATTCCTGCTGGACAGGGTGGTGGAGGAGTCGCGCAGACTGTTATCTACCAGACCAAAGCCGTCGAGTACCTCTGCCGACACGTTGAGAGCCAGCATGGCAATGAAAACCAGATACATCAGGTTTATCATTTTTTGACGGGGGGAATTGGGACTGTTTACTGCCATTTGCTGAGTTTTGAATTATTTCTCACGATTGGCTGACATCGCCTTTAGCATCCGAGCATATATGTCGTTAAGCTCCTGTATCTGCTTTGTCATCTTTTCTGTTTCTGCAGTGAGATCTTCAAGTTGTTTTGAGTATTTCTCGTTCTGTGGTGTTATATCAACTCGGTTATCTGGGAAAGCCGACTGCCCATAAGTTTTATATGTTTCTTTATAATGTTGATGATCATCAGGTTTATGAGATGTTTCTGTTTGTTGATCTTTTAATACTTTTTCTGTTGTGGAATTTATATTTATATTGGGCTGATCATCACTGTTATCTGATGTGAGAGCCGGGAATATCCTGTCCCAGTTATAATCCCTTATGGGGGTGTCGAATGCTGAGAGTGTAAATACTATTACCTCTGTTATCATTCCAATGAATAGAAGTTCATTGCCATATGGGAAGTGGAGCAATTTGAACATGGCTCCGAGAATTACGATTGCCGCACCGATGCTGTAGGTGAAGTTGATGAGTCGTTTGCCTCTCTCTGTTTGCAGGTACTTCTCGATTCGGTTTCTATATTTTTTATATGCGTTCATTTTACTTTCATTAATGATTATTGTCTTTAATCCATATGGTTTATCTGCAGAATTCTGAATCTTGTTTAAACTGTCATATTCAACGCAGTTAAGCAGATTGTTACTTATTCATCTCTGTTTAAATCATCGAGATCCGGGTATTTGAGTTCTGACACAGCGGAATCCTATATATGACCTGCCTCTGTTTTGATATTCAGAGTCTCTCATATCGGCACGGATAAAGAGTGCATTGTCTTTCCACGATCCCCCCTTAACAACTTTCCTCTTCATAAAAGGAGGGGCATCTTCTGATGCACTGTAACTGTATTCCGGGTTGATATTACTCATTAGCTCATTGCCCGATTCGCTATAGGCGGTTGAAGTCCATTCTGCCACATTGCCCGCCATATCATATAGTCCTATATTATTTGGCTTGAAGCTTCTGACAGGTGCGGTTATTAGGAAGTTGTCGGCGGCATAGGCACCGTCACCGGGACTAAAATTGGCTTGATAGCATCCATTTTCCGCTAATGTTCCATCTGATCCCCAGGGGTATATGTTGTCGGAGCTTCCACTGCGTGCCGCAAGTTCCCATTCAGCTTCGGTGGGTAGTCGGTATTTTTCAACCTGTACTCCTGCACTGCTAACGCTTCTGCGAAGGAAGAGTGTGCGCCATTCACAAAAGGCTGTGGCTTGCTGCCAAGATACTCCTACAACAGGATAGTGGGCATAGGCAGGATTTGAGAAGTAGTTACGCATGTATATCTCATTGTTGCTATTGTGAAAGTCGTTTATCCAGCATGTTGTGTCGGGATAAACGTTAACTATGTAGGTGTGTACGAAGTCGTAGTGACTACTGAAAGGGCGTGTAATTGTTTCGTTTACAATTGAGCCATCCTGTGCTATATATGCTGTATCTTTTGAGATTAAGATTGGGGTACTGCCATTGCCTGATACGTTGCGGTATTTGCTCTTTGCGGCCTCTGCAGCGTCGTACAGTTCGTAGCGGAAGTTAAGCTGACTGCCATCAAGCATCTTTTCTCCTGTTATTGGGTGTGTGATGTAGAGGCTGTTTATGGTTGCTTCTTCTTCCTCTGTATTTCGGGTCCAGGGTATGGGTATCGACCAGTTTAAATGTGGTGTAACAGGATCTCCATAGATATCTTCAGTGATTTTGTAGAAGTCGTCACCCGCATACCTGGGATCAGCCATCCGCTCACGAATTATTGAGTCGCGTACCCAGTAGACAAACTGCTTATATTGTGAGTTGGTGATTTCTGTTTCGTCCATCCAGAAGTTATCAACTGAGACTCCGCGTGTTGGGATATTAATTCCCCAGAGAGAATCAATCTCGCCGGGACCCATTGTATAGGCTCCACGGGAAACTAATACCATATTATATGGTGTTGGCTCATCCCAGACTCTGCCCACAGGTACACCAGTAAGTTCTCCGCCAATTGTTCCAATTCTCCCCATTCTTCCACCACCACATGAATAGGTTAGAGTGATTATCAGCAACAATAAAAAATATTTCCTCATGTTTATATTATAGTTTATTCTCTATAAAAGTCGTATGCTTGTAACCATAACTTCTATTAATCCCAGCATATATGGATTCTTAGGAACCTTATCTGTAAGTTTGAATAAGCAAACATACTACCGGTTGTATTTCTAACGAGTTAAAAGGTCCGTTATTGTATCCTGCAATAAAATTAATGTGCATGTGATCTGTTTGCCACGCACAACTGTATGGTTATTACTAAATTTCACCACCGTTTCTCCATTATCTATATAACTGAGAAACGGCGGTGAAATTGTGTTATAAGAGATGTTTATTCTCCTATAAGTTCTCGGATTATTCTATAAGCTTTCAGGTTTGACCTTCATAAATCTAAGCATCCCCAGCATTTTCTTTGACAGTGGTTTTCTGGGATCACGTTTACGGAGATCAAGATAGAGATTGAGTTTTTTCAATAGTGGTATTTTGTGTGCTTCAACTAACTCTATGAGTGTGCCATCGGGATCTTCGATATAGGCAAACTGACCTGCAGCTTCTCCCATGTCGAACGATTCTCCCTCCTTGAAACTTTGTGAGCTGTCAACTGTAAATGGGTAGCCCATCTCTTCGCACTTTTTTCTTAAGACGTCTGTGTTGCGTACATCAAAGCAGATTTGTATAAAACCTGGATCGCCCCAGAAGCGACCTTCATATATCTTACGGGGTGTACGTTCGCGGGGTTGCACCAGCTCTATGTATGATTTTCCAAATAGTTCACTGAAACTGCCTTGTCGCGGTTTACTGTGTGAAAGTATGCGGCGACGGAATTGTCCCTCGCCGGAAGGGAGTACTTTTATATCATTAAAGGTGCCGGTTTCATCTGCTATAACTATATCATATCCAAGGATGTCGCGGTAGATTGGCATTGCTTTTTCTATGTCTGTAACTCCAATCATTGCTCCAACTATTCCTCCGGTTAAACGACCCTCATTTCTGTATATTGTTGTGTCATGAACAATCTGAAAGATATTTCCATAGGGGTCTTTCATGAAAAAGGTTTTATTACCATCGATACTGATTTCGGGTTTCCCTAACAGGTTAATATTGGGTTTTTTACTAAAGAGCTCGTATGTCTTTTCTACATCCTTGCTTTTTATCTTTGCAGCAAATACTCCAAGATCGCCTGCCTGAATCTCGAAATCAGCAGGTTTGGGTTTGCGATCTGAGTACTGCCATATCTCGAAACCACCACCTCCCTGAAGGTTGAGTGCTATTGCTGCTCTTCGCTTCTGAGGTTTGCCTCCTGTATATGGAAGCATCAGCTCTGCTACTTTATCATCTTCAAGGATTCGGATATCCATATTAAATACTTCGATGTAGTACCTCCAAGCTTCAGCAAAATTCTCTACTCCAATACCAATCTGTTGAATTCCGGATATTATATAATTTTCTTTCATTGTTTTAATCTCCTTTTATTTTCTTCATTGAAAGGATTACAGTTAGAACATAAAATTAATTTACTGTAGAGTTGCGAATTTATTTTCCTTTCAATGATTTATACAGAATGTATTATTAAGTTGAACTGACTCTTCTGACCATCTTTCTGGATAATCCGGGCAGGAACCGTTTGATATATACCATCAGGAGTTCTTTACCACCTACAAGCACTTCTGGTTTTTGCTTTATAATTGCTTTTACTATCTTTTTTGCCGCTTTCTCTGCTGACATTCCGCTGTTTTGCCCTTCATCCATTTTGGCATGCTTGCTGCCATCAGCCTCCAGAGCATTGTATGATATGTTTGTTTTGATGCGGCCGGGGCATACAATCACAACGCGTATATTGTTGTCGTAATACTCAGCATGTACTGTTTCAAAGAATCCGTAAACAGCAAACTTTGATGATGCATAAGCTGAACGCAGAGGAAATCCGAATTTTCCTGAGATACTGCTGGTTACCGCTATTGTGCCTCCTCCGTTTTCTATCATTGATGGTAAAATACGCTTAGTTATCTTTACCGGTGCAAAGAAGTTGACATTCATTATTTTTTCATCTACGGAGAATGAGGTATCGAGTGTTTTAGAGCGCTGACTGATGCCTGCATTTAAAAAGAGTGTATCAATTTTGCCAAAAGCGGCTAATGCATTGTCGGTTAGTTCATCAATGTTTTCGAGATCGGACAGGTCGTATGGAATTATGACACAACGTGCGCCCAGATTAACACATGTACATTGCACCTCTTGCAGCTTGTCAACACGTGTTGCAGTAAGTATAAGATTAAACTTCTCCTTAGCGAATTGATATGCACAAGCTTCGCCAATTCCTGACGAGGCTCCTGTAATCCATATTGTTTTACTGTTTTGCATTAACCTTCCAGAATATCATTCCATAGTTTGGTGCGGAAGTCTTCAATATGGTGAGGTGCACAATCTTCCACACTATTTACACTCTTAGTTGTATAAATCATCTGTTCCAAAAAGTAAGGTGCGCGATTTGCACCCTCGCCTAAGTTGATTAGTACAGTCTCTCCATCTTTGATTTTATTCTTTTTCAGTGCTATGAAGAAACCAGCCATACAAACTGCCGATGCGGGTCCCGGTATCACCTTCTTCTCATATGCCATAATTTTACCTACAGAAAGCAGTTTGCTCTCATGCATTCTGAGAAAACTTCCACCTGTTTTCTGAACTAGCTTTGCTAGTATTGGATATGTGGCCGGATTACCCGTTGCAAGTGTTGGAACCTCTGTCTGTGGGTTATCTATAATGGGGTATTCTTTTTCGAATCCTTCCGGAAATCCTTCTTTTTCAGCTTTCTCCCAGGCTTGTACCATAGGGTCGCACCCATCTGTCTGAACAAGCAGAAATCGTGGATTCTTAAGTTCAGGATATATTCCCTTTAACTCTCTGATACCTTTATCTATGGCAAGAGGCCCTGTTCCTCCGCTAATAGCTTGAATGTATACATCAGGAAATTTGTCCATCTGACGTATCCACTCGAACACCATTGTCTTTTTTGCTTCAATTCGTATTGGGTCGATATTGCCTGTTGACATAGGTATATTATGTATCCTGGCGTAGCCTGCAGCAATCTCCTTTGCTTTGGCATAGTCGCCAAGCACCTTGAACACCTGCTGTCCGTATGAGCTGATAGTTGCTTCAGAGGCTTTTAAAGTATCTTCGGGCATGAAAACCGAGCAGTTTACTTTTGCCATGGAAAGATATTTGGCATAGGCTGTTGCAGAGTTACCTGTAGAAGCGATACAATATTGATCTATTCCTATTTCTTTAAAGAGACTTGCCGCTAAAGAAGCAGCAATATCCTTAAATGTGCCTGTTCCACCATTTAGATCGTTACGGTAGACATGAACATTGATGTTCAATCCAAATTTTTCTTTTGCAAACTCCTCAAGGAAAGTCCATTTTTCAACAGGTATAGCGCCTTCTTTAAGTGAGATTATGTGTCTTCTGCGTAAAAGAGGGAGGTATGGGAAATAGTGCCAGAAGCTGTCCGGTTCACGTTTCATGATACGGGGCAACCTCTGGTACCTTCTGTTGTATGATACTTCCGAATGTTTACTACCACACTTTGGACATTGCTGGTTTTGATCAAACCATGTCCAGAAGTTGGGTGTTACGTAACCGCATTTGGTACAGGTTAACTTGTACTTATGCTGAACTTTTACTCGTAGCATCTGGTATGTTTTTTTATTCGACTGACATCGACGGCATCTCTTCGGATTTATATTTTCCGGCTTCGAGATTTGATTTTATAATTTTGAAAACTTTGATTGTCTCTTCTACTTCCTTTACTGTATGTGCAGCTGTGGGAATAAGTCTGAGCATTAGTACATCTTTAGGAACCACAGGATATGCAACAATTGAACAGAATATTCCATGGTTTTCACGCAGGTCGACTACCACATTTGTTCCTTCAGCTACATTTCCTTTTACATATACAGGAGTAACGGGTGACTCGGTATCACCGATATTGAATCCTTCTTCAATCAATCCATTCTGAAGCATTTTGGCTACTTTCCAAAGATTTTCTTTGTGTTGTGGCTGATTCTGCAGAATATCAAGGCGCTTGAGTGCTCCTATAACCATCGGCATAGGAAGAGACTTGGCAAATATTTGTGAGCGCATATTGTATTTGAGTGAATCAATAATATCCTTGTCTGTAGCTACAAAAGCGCCAATGCCTGCCATGGATTTTGCAAATGTTGAGAAATAGATATCAACCTCGTCCATTAGTCCAAAATGCTCACTTGTGCCGGCACCTGTTTCACCCATTGTACCAAATCCATGTGCATCGTCTATCATTATTCTGAAGTTGAATTTCTCCCTTAGCTTAACTATTCCGGGCAAGTAGCCCAATCCTCCAGACATTCCAAAAACACCTTCTGTTACAAGAAGTATTCCTCCACCGTTCTCTTCTGCTTTTGTTGTTGCAAAACCTAGCATCTTTTCACAACGTTCCATATCGTTGTGTGGGAATACATAACTCTTGCCACCCTTTGCTTTATGAAGGAAAATACCATCCATAATGCAGGCATGACATTCTGAATCATATACAATTACATCGTTTCTTGAAACTAATGAGTCGAGTATTGAAACCATTCCCTGGTAGCCATAATTAAGCAGATAAGCTGCCTCCTTTTTCTCAAATCTGGCTAGTCGTTCTTCAAGTTCTTTGTGATATTTTGTTTGTCCAGACATCATTCTGGCACCCATGGGGTAAGCCATACCCCAATCGGCTGCAGCTTTAGCATCAGCTTCACGCACTTCGGGATGATTGGCAAGACCGAGGTAGTTGTTCAAACTCCATGTTATAACCTCTTTACCATGGAATATCATTCTTGGTCCTATTTCTCCCTCTAACTCAGGAAACATAAAATAGCCTTCAGCTTTTCTGCGATACTGCTCAAGTGGTCCCTGAACACTTTTCAGTCTGTCAAAAATATCAGTCATGTTTTTTAGTATATGATGTTAATGATTTTCCAATAATAAAGTAAATAGCTCTGTTCCGTTATTTTTCATTTATCTCAATAAACTCGGCATCTTCAGCTTCGGTAGATTCAAATGTCTTTTTCTGGTACTCAATGATACGATCCTCCTGTGATTCAGGCTGTTTGGGCTGCTCAGGCCGAGATCTGTATTGTCTGTATGGATTTGATTTACCGGATCTTTTGCCACCTAATACGAAAGCCACAAGACCTTTAAGTATAAGGTATATAAATACGAAGAATAAGAAAAATTTTATTAGAATACCCATAAGTATATAATACTTTTATATTTAGTAAAGATACAATGTTTACTTTGAACCTTTCAACTTTATTTAATTATTTAACGCTTCGGCTCGATATGCCTGTTGTAAATACTGAGATTATTATGTACATAGTTATCACTCCTGCAAGTCCTGAAATACCCCATAGTGATGTGAATATTATGAACAGGGCAACCAGTAAGAGTTGTCTTTCATTTCCTTTGATTGTCAACTTTTTAATCTTAAGTGAGAACATTGGAATTTCTGAAATCATCAGCCATGAGAACAGAAAAATCAACATTATAGTAAGGTAGAAAATCAGATCGTTTAATGGTGTTAGCTTATGTAAACCATAGCAATAACTTATCCAGAAGAGTCCGTTCGCCGGAGTAGGCAAACCGAAAAATGTAGTAGACTGTCGCTCATCTATATTGAATTTTGCAAGTCTGTAAGCCGCAAACATTGGTATAATGAAAGAAAGATAAGGAGCGAAATGACTTATTGTATGTGGTGATACGTATAGAAGAAAGTGATTATTCATCAAGATGAATAATGCAGTTGCGGGAGCTACTCCAAAACTTACCACATCTGCTAATGAGTCAAGTTCCTTGCCAAGAGGAGAGAATGTTTTTAGAATTCTTGCTGCCATCCCATCAAGAAAATCAAAAAGAGCTGCAATGGCGACCCAGATTACCACTCCCTCAAAATTGCTTTTAAAGGCCATTGTTATCGCAATACAGCCAGAGAATAGGTTTAGGAGTGTTAAGATATTTGGAACATGTTTTCTCATTTGTTCTCTTCTTTGGTTAAACGTGCAAGAAATGTAACATTAGCTCTGACCTCTTCCCCAATATTTACTAGTATCTCACTATCTAAGGGAAGATAAATATCCATCCTTGAACCGAGTTTGATAAATCCTAAAGGAGAGCCTATATGCACAATCTCGCCCTCTTTTACATATGTTACTATTCTGCGGGCAATAGCTCCTGCTATCTGTTTAGTGAGAATAGTGCCATGTTCAGGGGTTTCGATTAATATGTTTGAATGCTCGTTTTCTGTACTTGATTTTGGCAGATAGGCAGCGTAAAAATTACCAGGTACATGAGAGCAATGAACTACTTTACCTGATACGGGAATCCAATTTGAATGGGCATTGAAGAAAGTCATGAAAATGGAGATCTGTATTCTCTCATCATTAAAAAAATCTTTCTCAAATACTTTCTCTATTGCTACTATTCTGCCGTCTGTAGGGGCATTTACCAATCCATGTAAATCACCTTTATATTCTCTGTTTGGCTTCTTGTAAAAGTTCATTGACAAACCAAACAGTATTAGTGAAACTGCTAACACTATTACTGCGAAAAGTGTATCAGGTAGAAAATAAGTTATTACGACATTTATCAGAAGCAAAACGATAAATATCCTGATCAGTGGTTTTTTTCCTTCATTATGTATAGCCATACCTCTAATCTACCTTAAAATGTCTTTGCTGAAAAGATGAATCAATATTGATATAACCAGGCATTTCATGAAGTAAACTGTCTCCTTTATTTTCTATCTCATTACGATAATTTTCGGGTATAAATTCTTCCCATAACTCTTTATCCAAGTAGGGAACAATTGCTGGAACAACTGCTTCAACACGTTCGAAGAAAAAAGACTCCTGTTTTATCTCTTTAGTAATAATGTTTTCTCTCTTATCAAGCATAAGTACCAGGTTCAAGACGATACTTAAAATTACCATTATTGTTCCTAACGCAATTACACAACCCAAAAGCCTGTTTAAGAAACTCAAGGATACTAAATCAATGAACTTCTCGATAAGTCTTCCTATCAGTGAAATAACAACAGCAATAAGTCCAAAGGCAATCAGAAAGGATAGTACTCTAGCAAAGCTTGGAGAGATCTCCATAAATCGGTTAATCTCCGGAAGGATTGAAGCTGCTAGCTTACCACCGAATATTGCAGCGAGTACAATAGTTGCCAGTCCCACCAATTGCATAACAAAACCTTTCTTATAGCCATTTACCAAGGCTATCAATAGAAAAATAAGAATAGTTAAATCAAACCAGTTCATAGTAATAATTATAACATTGCATATTCGGCAACTATTTGTTCTTCTAAAAATATTGAAGCCTGATGAGTGAATTTGTCAGGTGAATCGGTTGTAAAGTAACGTGTAGTACCTCCTTTAGTACATTTTTCATCAATTTCAGGATGCCTTCTCAGATAATCTTTTAGACTGTAGGCTACAACTTCTCCTTGCGAAATTATAGAAATGTTTTCAGGCAGATACCTTCTTATTTTTTCCATTAAAAGAGGATAATGTGTGCATCCCAATATTATGGTATCTATCTGAGGATCTCTGGTTAAAAGATTATCCACATGTTGTTTAATGAAATAATCTGCACCCGGTTTATCATACTCTCTGTTTTCCACTAATGGAACCCACATAGGGCAAGCTTCACCGATAACAGTTATATGAGGATGCAGTTTTGATATCTCAATCTGATAAGATTTTGATTGAATAGTGCCTTCTGTCCCCATTACGCCAATATGTCCGCTTTTAGAAGCGAGTCCTATCTGCTCTGCAGTTGGGCGTATTACGCCAAGAACTCTTTTGTCAGGATCAATCTGAGGCAGATTTACCTGCTGAATGGTACGAAGTGCTTTTGCAGATGCTGTATTGCATGCCAGTATAACAAGATGGCATCCCTGTTTAAAAAACCATTTTACAGCTTCGAGTGTAAACTCATATACTCTTTCAAATGAACGGTTTCCATAGGGTGCTCTGGCATTATCTCCAAGATATATATAGTCGTATTCAGGCAAAACTGATTTTATTCCCGATAATACCGTGAGTCCACCGTAGCCGGAATCAAAAATTCCGACTGCACCTGATCTATCGGGATCTGTCTTTTCCACCTGCTACCACTTATTTGATACCTAACTTTTGTTTTACGTAAATATTGGCATCTTCAGCAAGAGGAGAAACAAAGGCTATTCCAGGATTGGCTAAATCGTAAATTACTGTATAATTACGCTCAATACCTACCTGTCTGATAGCTTCCTTAATCTTCTGCTGTAATGGTTCAAGTTTTTCTTTTTCCTGATATTCAATATCTTTTTGGGCCATACTCATGAACTCCTGAATTCTGTTCTCCAGTTCAGTTAGCTCCTGCATTCTGCGTAGTTTGATATTTTCTGCTAGAGATGCTTGATAAGTGATATAGTCGGAATATTTCTTGTTATACTCACTCTGCATTAACTGTAATTCACTTTCATACTCTTTACTTAAGTTAAGCAATTGCTCAGTAGCCTGATTCTTTTCAGGAAATTCTTTAAGAATATCATTTGAGTTTACAAATCCTATCTTTATCTGCTGAATATTTTGCTGTTGGCCAAAATTTTGTGTTTGATTAAAATCTTGAGAAAAGACCTTACCACTAAATGCCACTATAAACAAGCAAAGACCTAAAAGTTTTATTTTTCTCATAAACATATTATTAATGAAATGAATATTTTTTCTTATAAAGTTTTCTTTACTTCTATCTCCTCATAAGCTTCAATTATATCACCCACTTTTATATCGTTGAAATTATGTATTGTTATTCCACATTCGTAGCCTGAAGTGACCTCTTTAACATCATCTTTAAAACGTTTAAGAGAATCAATTTCTCCGGTGTAGACAACAATTCCATCACGAATTAGTCTAATCTTACTTGAGCGTTTCACCTTTCCGTCACGTACCATACAACCGGCTACAGCACCAATTTTAGATACTTTGAATACTTCCAGTACTTCTACGTTTCCTGTTACCTCTTCTTTAATATCAGGTGAAAGCATACCTTCCATTGCAGCAGTAACCTCTTCAATAGCATCATATATGATTGAGTAGAGTCGTATATCAACACCCTCTTTTTCAGCTTCTTTACGTGCATTTAGTGATGGACGTACCTGGAATCCGATTATAATTGCTTCTGATGCTGCAGCTAGTGTAATATCAGACTCTGAAATCTGTCCCACTGCCTTATGAATTACATTTACCTGTATTTCTTCTGTTGACAGACGAATAAGTGAGTCAGAAAGAGCTTCTACTGAACCGTCCACGTCACCTTTCACGATTATATTTAATTGCTGGAAGTTACCGATTGCAATTCTTCTGCCGATATCATCAAGTGTAAGTAATTTCTGTGTACGCATAGACTGTTCACGCTGTAATTGCTCTCTTCTATTAGCAATTGCACGTGCTTCCTGCTCAGTATCCATAACATTGAATGTATCTCCAGCCTGAGGTGCTCCATTAAGTCCCAGGATAAGTGCCGGCTCTGAAGGACCAGCTTCGGTTATTCGCTGATTGCGCTCATTAAACATCGCTTTAATGCGACCAAAATAAGCTCCAGCAATTACAATATCTCCCTGTCTCAATGTTCCGTTTTCTACCAGTACAGTGGCGATGTAACCACGACCTTTATCAAGCTCAGACTCAATTATCGAACCTGTTGCCTTACGATTAGGATTTGCCTTAAGCTCTAGCAAATCAGCTTCAAGAATTACTTTTTCCAACAGTTCGCGAATTCCAGTACCTTTCTTTGCTGAGATTTCCTGTGACTGATATTTACCTCCCCAGTCCTCAACAAGGTAGTTCATCTCGGCCAGTTTCTCTTTAATCTTTTCAGGATTAGCTCCTGGTTTATCTACCTTATTAATTGCGAATACTATCGGAACTCCTGCTGCACCGGCATGGTTGATCGCTTCAACTGTCTGAGGCATCACATTGTCGTCTGCTGCAATAATTATTATAGCTACGTCTGTAACCTTAGCTCCTCTAGCACGCATAGCAGTAAATGCTTCGTGACCCGGAGTATCGAGGAATGTGATTTTTCTACCATCTGATAGTTCTACATTATAAGCACCAATATGCTGAGTAATACCACCTGCTTCACCGGCAATAACATTTGTACTTCTGATACTGTCAAGAAGTGATGTTTTTCCGTGGTCTACGTGCCCCATCACCGTTACAATAGGAGAGCGAGGTACCAGATCTTTAGGATCATCTTCCTCTTCGGCTATTGCTTCAATAACATCTGCACTTACATATTCTGTTTTGAAACCATATTCTTCAGCAACAAGGTTAATAATTTCAGCATCAAGACGCTGGTTTATAGCCACCATAACGCCAAGACTCATACATGTAGATATAACATCTGTCACGGATACATCCATCATGTTGGCAAGGTCATTTGCAGTTACAAATTCAGTAAGCTGCAATATGCGGCTTTCTCTTTCCTGCTGTTTTAGTTCCTCTCTTTGTCTTGTTGCACTTGCTTCACGTTTCTCTCGACGATATTTGGCCCCACCTTTCTTGCCTCTTTTTGCAGTTAGTCGTGCTAATGTTTCTTTAATCTGTTTCTGCACATCCTCTTCACTAACCTCCGATTTAATTGGCTTTCTAAGTGTAGCTCTTCTGTCGCTTCTTGGTGTCTGGTTAAATGTTGCAGGTTTATCTATATTTACTTTACTAGAACGTATTCTTTTACGTTTTTTCTTTTTGCTGTCTTCTGTAGCTTCAGCATCATCTATATGTTTCTTCTTTTCGTCAATTGCCTCTTTCTTCAGAAGTTTAACTTTTTCTTCTTTCAGTTTTTTGCTATCGAGGAGCTTCTGTTCTCTTTCAAGGCGTTCTTTTTTGCGTTGAGCACGGGATTTTCTAGGTGGACGAGTACGGTCATTAATTGTACTTAAATCAATGGAGCCTTTTACTACTATGTTCGATTCCAGTTTATTTTTATGTAATCGGAATACCTTTTCCGACCTGGAACCTTCAGCAGCAGTAGTAGTATCCTCTGATACTTTTTCCTGTTCACCTTCAATGTTTTTGTCAACCTCCAGTTCTGTTTCTTCAGCAGCTTTAATTTCAACAGTTTTTACGTTCACTTCTTCTTCGTCCTTAGAATATATTTCTTGTTCTTTAATTTCTTTTTTAATTGAAGGTTTTGATTCAGTATCAATTTTACTGTCTGTCTCAGCTGCTTTTTCTACTGTTTCTTCAACTTCAGTTTTCTGTTTAGTTTCAGCAGAAGTTTTAGTTTTAACCTCTTCTTTAACCTCCGCTACTGGTTTACTCTTTGATGCTGTTTCTTTTACTACTTCTGGAGCCGAATCTACTTGTGGTATCAGTTTTTCTTCAGCAACCTCTTCAATTTTGCTCTCTTTTTTAGCAGTAGCTTCAACTTTAGGCTCTTCTTTTACAGGAGTTTCTGCAACAATTTCTTCTTTTACTTCAATTTTAGGTTGAATGTTTTCTTGAGTCTGAACTTCTTCTTCCTTGTGAGCTTTTTCAACTTTTGATACGCTCTTTTTAGGTTCTGTTTTTTTCTTATTCAGTTTATCAAGATCGATACTGCCAATCACATTTACCTGTGGTTTCAGTTCTTGTGGAACTTCTGTTTCAATAGTCTCTTTTTCAACAGCTTTTTTAGAAACATTATCTTCTGGCAATTCATAACCTTCTATAGCTACAGTTTCACGCTTATCATCACGACGATGCATCTTTTCACGTGTTTCTGTAGCCTCTTTCCGGATATTCTTATCCTTGCCAAATTCAGCGATCAGTATATCATAGTGCTCATCCTCAATCTTAATATTCGGATTTGCTTCTATTTCAATACCTTTCTTGTGCAGAAACTCAACAAGACTGTTAATTCCCACATTTAAATTTTTCGAAACTTTAATTAGTCTAATAGGCATATATATATCTTCTAACCTTACTCTTTTTTTGTTGATTTTACAATGTGAAACGATTTAAATTATTCCTCCACATTATCATCCTCTATTTCCGGCTCCTGCGCCTCATTTAAATCAATATCAGCAGAATCATCAAATTCTTCAGAATCTTCTTCATCCTCGAATTCATATCGAAGAATAGCAAGAACTTCATCTACTGTACTCTCTTCTAGATCAGCCTCTCTGATCAGCCTTTCCCTGCTTGTTGCAAGTACATTCTTGGCTGTAGAACATCCAATCTTCTTTAGCTGATCAATTACCCAGCCATCAATTTCATCGCGAAACTCATCCAGGTAAATGTCCTCTTCATCCACTTCATCAATATCTCTGAACACCTCAATATTATACCCAGTAAGCATAGATGCAAGTTTAATGTTTGCACCCCCTTTGCCAATTGCCAGTGAAACCTCTTCAGGATTAAGGAAAACCTCTGCGCGGTGTTCTTCCTCTTTAACTGTAATTGAATTGATTTTTGCTGGGCTCAGAGCACGCTGTATATACAGAGAAGTATTGTTTGTATAGTTAATTACGTCAATATTTTCATTGCGCAATTCACGAACTATACCATGAATACGAAATCCTTTCATACCTACACAGGCACCAACAGGATCTATTCTGTCATCATAAGCTTCAACAGCCACTTTTGCACGTTCACCAGGAATTCGGGCAATACCTTTTATTGTTATTAATCCGTCTGCAATCTCAGGTATTTCCTGTTCAAATAAACGTTCTAAAAATACTGGAGATGTACGTGAAAGTATAATTTTAGGGTTGTTGTTTTTATTCTCCACTCTGGCAACTACTGCACGGACATGCTCTCCTTTACGGAAGAAATCACTTGGAATCTGCTCAGTTTTTGGTAGTATGAGTTCATTATGATCATCATCAAGAAGTAAGAGTTCTTTCTTCCATACCTGATATACCTCTCCAGATACAATCTCTCCAACCTTTTCTTTATACAGATTGTATAAATTATCTTTCTCAAGTTCCAGTATCTTAGAAGAAAGTGTTTGTCTTAGATTAAGTATGGTGCGGCGACCAAAATGCTCAAGTGGCACCTCGTCTGTTACCTCTTCACCTACTTCAAAATCCTCATCAATCTTTAAAGCTTCTGAAAGCTTAATTTCCATGTTTGGATCCACCAGTTCATTATCCTCAACAATTACTCTGTTACGCCATATTTCAAGGTCACCCTTATCAGGGTTAATAATTATGTCGTAATTTTCGTCAGTACCAAGTGACTTGGAAATTACAGTTCTGAATGCTTCTTCCAGAACGCTGATAAGTGTAGCCTTATCGATATTTTTCAGCTCGTTAAATTCAGAAAATGTATCTATGAGACTTATGGATTCTTTCTTCTTGCCCATGTGTTATTAAAATCTTAAAAGATATTTTGTATATTTTACTTCATCAAACTTGTAATGGATATCCTCTTCGATTTCCATTTTACGTTTGGCTCCCTCAGGTTTAACCTTTTTGATCACCGTTATAGTAAACCCGTTGTCATCTGATGATTTTAGAACTCCAGCCAGTTTAACACCTTTTTTGTCTACTACCTCAATTTCTTTGTTTTCATACTTCTTATACTGACGTATTGTTTTAAAAGGCGATGTCAGTCCTGCTGAGGTTACTGTCAGTTCGAAATCTTCCGATTCACGATCTAATTTAGACTCAATGTCTCTGCTCAGTGCTACACAATCGTCAATATCTACTCCATTATCATTATCAATTTCTACCGTAATAGAATTACCAGTACCCAAAATGACATCCACCAGGTAATTCGATGAATCTTTAAGATACTCCTCGACAATATTGACAAGTTCTTTTTTATCAACCATAAATTTGGTATGTATTGAATAAAAAAGGAAGCCATTTTTCCTGCTTCCCCTCATTCATTTCAGATGCAAAGATATTGTTTTTAAACGTATTCACAAAATGTTTGGGATTTTTTTTAAACTATATGAATGTATGAGGTGATAGTTGATGTTCACTTTATATCATTATCGAAAATATTATGTACTTTTGTTCATACAGATGGTTGACCAAATGACATCTTAATGAATTTTTATAATATGAAAAAACGTGACATAGATGAAATAATTTATGATAAAAACGTAATTGAATTTCTGACTGTGGCAGTCAATTTTTGTTCATATCTTGAGGCAGAAGAAAAGCTTTCCCGTTCAGAATGGATCGACAAGATGCTTAAAATTCTTCCACTTATGTATATGAAGGCATCTATGCTCCCGGATACAATAGAAACTTTTGAGGAGCCACCTGCACCTTTCGTTCGTGAAGAAGATTATGCAAGGGTTGCTTATACGATAAGTGAAATTATGGGAGAAGAGGATGTTTATCTTGATGTTTTTATGGATGAAATGAAGTATAGCGAAAGACCTATTTCTGCTACTGTTTCTGAAAACATTGCTGATATTTATCAGGATGTAAGGAATTTTGTTTCTGTATATCAGATGGAGCTCACAGAGCAGATGCAGAGTGCAATAAATATCTGCACTGTAAATTTTCGCACATATTGGGGTCAAAAGCTTGTAAATGTTTTACGCCCATTACATTCAATCAAAAGCAGAGAGTTTGAAAATGAAGATTATGATGATTTCTTAAATATGGAGGATTCGTGGGATTAACTATTACTAAACAGGAGTTGGCAGAGTTGGAAAAGGTAAATTTTGAAGGAGAAATTTATGTTATAGATCATCCGGCTGAAGTAGACAATGCTGTTGCATATCTTTCTACTAAATCTGCTCTGGGATTCGATACCGAAACTAAGCCTGCTTTTAAACGCGGTCAGGTTAATAATGTTGCCTTGCTTCAGCTTGCAACAGAAGATGAGTGTTTTTTATTCAGGCTTAATAAAATTGGCTACCCGGAATCACTTGAGAAGTTATTGTGTAATGAGTCAGTTAAGAAAATTGGACTTTCTCTTAGAGATGATTTTGCCGCACTGCGTAAAAGAACTGGAAAGAAACCACAAAACTTCATCGACCTTCAACTTTTTGTAGATAAGTTCGGTATAGAAGATAACAGCCTGCAAAAGATTTATGCAATCATATTTGGAAAAAAAATATCAAAAAGTCAGAGACTTTCTAACTGGGAAGCAGCTGAATTAACTCCGGCACAACAGTCCTATGCCGCCATAGATGCCTGGGCTTGTCTGAAAATATATAATTATCTAACTCAATCTAAGAAGAATAACAATAGAAAGAAACAATAGATAATACTCCAATAAATTAAATATATAATTCATATGAATACCTACAAAGAAGTTGTTCTGAAACCCAAAAAAGATGAATTTTTAAAAAGATTTCATCCATGGGTGTTTTCAGGTGCAGTAGCATATAAATCCAAAGAAATAGAGGAAGGCGAGATAGTCAAAGTGTTGTCACATGAAAAAGAATTTCTTGGTGTAGGGCATTATCAGATAGGGAGTATCTCAGTTCGTATTTTATCGTTTAAAGATGTTGTTATAAATGTAGATTACTACATAGAGCGTCTTTCTGAAGCCTATAAAATGCGTAAACATATCGGATTAATTAATTCTGAAAATAATACATACCGCCTTGTTCATGGTGAAGGAGATAATCTTCCGGGATTAATAATTGATATATACGGTAATACTGCAGTGCTGCAGGCTCACTCTGTAGGAATGCACAGTGACAGAGAGAAAATCTCAGAAGCATTGAGAACTGTTTATGGTTCTGATAATCTTAAAAACATATTTTATAAATCGGAAGGGACCTTGCCTTTTAAGGCTGATATTGATCCGGAAGACTCATATATTTTTGGTGGAGCAGATGTTGATGATATTGCGGTTGAAAATGGACTGAAATTCAAAATTGACTGGCTAAAGGGGCAAAAAACAGGTTTCTTTATTGATCAGAGAGAGAATCGCACTCTTCTCGAAAAATACTCACATAGGCGCAACGTACTTAACATGTTTAGCTATACAGGTGGATTTTCTGTATATGCACTCAGAGGTGACGCTGCCATAGTGGATTCTGTTGACAGCTCTTCTAAGGCAATATCGATCACAGATCAGAATGTGCAACTAAATTTTGGCGATGAACCGCGTCATAATTCATATTCGGAAGATGCATTCAGGTTTTTAAATGAAATACCCGATGGTAAATATGATCTGATTGTACTTGATCCTCCTGCTTTCGCTAAACATAGAGGAGCTGTTAATAATGCACTTCAGGGATATAAAAAGCTGAATCATTCAGCATTCGCAAAAATCGCTAAGGGAGGTATTCTATTTACGTTTTCATGTTCCCAGGTTATCTCCAAAGAGCAATTCCGTCTGGCAGTTTTCAGTGCTGCAGCAATAAGCGGTAGAAAAGTACAAATTCTTCACCAACTTACTCAACCTGCAGATCACCCAATTAACATTTATCATCCTGAAGGGGAGTATCTAAAAGGTTTAGTTTTGTATGTAGAATAATCAAAATTATATAAAAAACCAACATAGACTAACAAAATTCTGTTTAATCA
>NZ_JAQVHI010000021.1:0-15975 GCF_028696275.1 Lascolabacillus sp. | reverse complement strand
TTTTTCAGATACTGATAAAGATATATGCCTTAAAAACATATCAGACAGATTTAATAAAGCTTCTGATTTTATAGAAAAAACAGATCTGCTTCTTATTACTTTCGGAACAGCGTATGTATATCGATTAAATCAATCTGTCGAAGAAGCGAGAAATGATGTGGTTAGTAATTGCCACAAATTCCCAGCAGATAATTTTGTTAGAGCCAGATTAACAGTTGAAGAGATAACAGAAGATTGGATAAATCTGATCACTGTATTGAAAACTGTTAATCCGAATCTTAAGTTGATTTTTACGGTAAGTCCCATTCGTCACTGGAAAGATGGTGCACATGAAAACCAAATCAGTAAATCCATTTTACATATTGCTATTGATAAGTTAATTAGTAATTTTATAGATGATATGTACTATTTCCCAGCTTATGAGATAATGATAGATGAGCTTCGTGATTACAGGTTTTATGAAGAGGATATGAATCATCCTTCATCATTTGCTGTAGATTATATATGGAAGCAGTTTTCGAAGACCTATTTTACTGATATTACAATGACAATAAATAAGGAGTGGGGGCAAATAATGAAGGCTGTAAATCATAAACCTTTGTTTCCAGCTACCAGCTCTTACAGGAATTTTCTAAAAAAGACTGTTAGTAATATGAATGATTTTGCTCTGAAATATCCTTTTTTAAGTTGTGAACAGGAGATTAATCATGTGTTATCTCTGCTGAAATCACAAGATAATTGAGATTAGTTTAACTGTAAACAATGAATGTTTTTTTATGAAATACGAAATAAAAGAAATTGCATCTACTCTTGGAGTTTCATCAAGTAATCTTAATTATTCCGAAATAACCACACTCTTAACGGATAGCAGAAAGATTACAGACCCATCAAAGACTCTCTTTTTTGCTCTGGAATCAAAGAATAACGATGCTCACAATTATATAAGTGAATTGTATGCATCGGGGGTGCGTAATTTTGTTGTTTCCAAACAACGAAACGAATGGAAAGATCTCAAAGGTGCAAACTTTTTCAAAGTAAGGAATTGCCTGTCTGCATTACAAAAGCTGGCTCAGCATCACAGATCAAAATTTAATATACCTATTATAGGTATAACCGGAAGTAATGGTAAAACAGTTGTTAAAGAGTGGTTATATCAGTTATTGGAAAAAGATTATAATATTGTTCGTTCCCCAAGAAGTTACAACTCTCAGATAGGAGTACCACTTTCGGTATGGCAACTCGATAATGATGCAGAACTGGGAATATTTGAAGCGGGGATATCCAAACCTGACGAAATGGAGAACCTGGAACCAATAATCAGACCTACTATTGGGGTGTTAACTAAAATAGGGGATGCACATCAGGAAAATTTCGACTCACTTCAGCAGAAAACTCTCGAGAAACTTGAGCTCTTCAAAAATTGTGAGGTCTTTGTTTATGATGAGGACAATGAACTGGTGAGTAGTTGTGTCGACCTTAAAGTGCTATCTCAGAAGACCTTCTCATGGTCAAGAAAAAACAGAGAAGCTCATCTTTTTATTTCAGATATTGAGAAATTAGAAAATAGCACTAAGATTGAATATTCATTCCTGAATTTCTACTACAGCTTTGAAATACCTTTCATAGATGATGCATCAATAGAAAATGCAATTAATTGTCTTGCAATTGCACTATATCTTCATGTGTCACCCAATGAGATTTCAGAACGTATGAGTACACTTGAGCCTGTTGCGATGAGACTTGATGTCCGTAAAGGCAAGCATGGTTCACTAATCATAAATGACAGCTATAACTCTGATGTGAACTCAATCAAGATTGCTCTTGATTTTCAGCATCAGCGTAAAATGGATCGTAAATTAAAAAAAACTCTTATCCTGTCAGATATTCTTCAGTCGGGTGTTCCACCAAAGCGACTTTATAAAAGAGTTGCTGACATGGCAGAGCAGAGTGGGATAGAAAGAATAATAGGTATTGGAAAAGATATTCTTGCAAATGCTGATCTGTTCACAATGCCTGATAAAACTTTCTTCTTAACTACTGATGATTTTCTCAAGTCATGTATTCAAGACTCATTTCGGGATGAGCTGATTCTTCTTAAAGGTGCAAGGAGATTTAACTTCGAAAGAATCAACAATATTCTGGAAGAGAGAATTCATGAAACCGTACTTGAGGTTGATCTTGATGCAGTGGTGCACAATTTTAATTTCTATAAATCTAAGCTCAACTCCAATGTAAAGCTGGTATGTATGGTCAAAGCCAATGCATATGGTGCAGGAGCCGTAGAAATAGCAAAGACTCTGCAGTATCATAGATGCGATTATCTCGCAGTTGCTGTGGCAGAGGAGGCAGTCACACTTAGAAATGAAGGTATATCACTTCCAATAATAGTTCTCAATCCAGAGGTAAATGGCTTTGAAGAGCTGATTACGAATAATCTGGAGCCAGAAGTTTATAATATGCGCATACTTGAGAGTTTTATAAATAATTCAGAAAGAAGCGGTATAACTAATTATCCAATTCACCTGAAAATAGATACAGGTATGCATCGCCTGGGGTTCCTTCCTGAGCAAATAGAGGAGCTTGTTGAGACTCTAAAGAAGCAGAAGGGGCTTAGGGTTAGCTCCATATTTTCACACCTCTCAGCCAGTGAGAGTTGGTCTTTCGATGATTTCACACATCAGCAGATGGAAACTTTCAGAGCCGCTGCACAAAAAATTGAGAATGAACTTGGATACAGTGTGCATAAACATATACTTAACTCTGCAGGTATTGAGCGTTTTAATGACTATGAGTGGGATATGGCACGATTGGGTATCGGTCTGTATGGTGTCAGCCCCAGTGGTCTTTCCGGACTCAAGAATGTTTGCACTTTAAAAAGCACAATACTGCAGATTAAAAAGATATCAAGTAATGAGACCATTGGTTACGGTAGAAAGGAAAAGCTGGACCATGATGCCCGGATCGCTACAATAAGATTTGGATATGCAGATGGTATGGACCGACAGTTTGGAAATAGAAAAGGTAAAGTACTTATAAACGGGCAGTATGCACCTATTGTGGGAAATGTATGTATGGACCTCTCTATGGTTGATGTTACCGATATAAAAGCAGAAGAGGGTGATACTGTTGTACTGTTCGGAGAAGGGTTACCGGTTACTGATTTAGCCGAGAGTATTGGAACAATCCCGTATGAAATACTTACTTCTGTTTCTCCACGTGTGAAACGTGTTTATATAAAGGAATAATCTATTATTTAGCTTTGTTCAACTTATCTCATATAACCTGTTAATGAATCGATAGTTCAATATCAAGCATAAAAAAAGCATCTCGTACGAGATGCTTTTTTTATTTATATAATCTTGTTGATTAGTCAACGAAGAAAATTGCTACACGGTTCCAGTCGTTTTCTGCATATGGCTGTTCAGTGTCACCTTTCCAGTCAATTGAGATACGATCGCTGTCAATTCCGTACTCGTTGATAAGTGCATCAGCAACGGCTCTTGCACGTTTTTCAGAAAGTGCGAAGTTGTATGCAGGTGTACCAGTCTGTTTGTCAGCATAAGCAACGATGTTTACTTTTGCATCTGGGTTAGCCTTCATGTATTCAGCAGTGTTGTATACACTTACTTGCTGACCTCTGTCAATTTTTGCAGAGTTAATACGGAAGAATACTACGTTAGGTACATAAACTGCTTCATTAACAACTGGCTGTACTTCTGGACATTCTGGGCAAGATTCTGGTCTCTGTCTCAGCTGTTCGTTTTCAGCACGAAGTCTGTTAATCTGGCTGTTCAGGTCGTTGATCAGGTTGTAATCCATAAGTTCAGCTGGTGTGAAATCCTGTTTGCCACCTAAACCAAATTTGATACCTGCAGTTCCTGTGAACATGCTGTCATATTCATAATCACCACTTACTGGTGAACCATCAAATGATTCTTGTAAAACTCTCCAGCCTAATTCAACAAAAATACCTACGCTTTTTGAAACCTGGAAGTTGTTGATTAAACCAACATTGTAAGTAAGTGTTTGATTCTGACCTTTGAAAAGATCACCATCAGGGTTTGGTTTTTTCCAATCTTCATCAAGTCCATACATGTAACCAATACCTAAATAAGGAATCAGACTGTATACTCTGTCAGGATTGTAAGAACCCCAAGCGTTAATAATATTGTACATCAAGTCAACGTGTCCGCCTAGCCAGTTTTGTTCTGCTGGGATACCTGCTGCTACGTGAGCAATGTTACCACCATCAACTACTAAACGAGCTCCCCAGTTTGGAGAATTCCAACGACCAACCTCAAGTTGACCCATCCAGCCTAAACGGTCTCCGAAACTTGCATCAGCGTCATTTTCACCCTGAGTCATATAAATGTTGGTTCCGCCACCTAGACCGATGTACCAATTGTCACTTGCTTTGTTTTTCAGATACACGGTACCTTGAGAAACGTTTTGTACTTCTTGTGCACTTATGCTAAACGCAACAAGAGCAGTAAATAAAAGTAAACTAAACTTTTTCATAAATTTTCAATTCTAATTAAACATTTTTTATTACAATAACTCGATATTTTTTTGTCATGGTGCTTCTGTACTTCAATGCAGAACCACTTTATAAAGTATTATTTATAACACTCCCGTTATAAAAAAGTTCGGAAAAATTAATGAAAACTAATATAGTTCCATAATTAAACCTTAATAGCCATGCATTTAACTTAACATTAAAACTATTAAACGCAAATATAAAACTTAATTTTCACATTTACCCCTTTTTGTGTAAAAAATCTTCAAAAAACAGAGATAATGGGTGATTTTTCTACATTTATTTCTTTAAGTAAAGATTTATCAACCCAGGTAGCTTTTCAGCAATTTGCTCCTTGAGTCTTGTCTTAGCCTGCGAATAGCTTTTTCTTTTATTTGTCTTACACGCTCACGGGTTAGTTGGAATTTATCACCAATTTCTTCAAGTGTCATTTCCTGGCATCCAATGCCAAAAAACATCTTAATGATATCACTCTCTCTTTCGGTTAGTGTAGATAGAGCTCTGTCAATCTCTTTTTGAAGTGATTCATTTATGAGTGTCCTGTCGGCTACCGGTGCATCATCATTTACGAGTACATCTAACAAACTGTTATCTTCACCTTCTACAAATGGTGCATCCATTGAGATATGTCTACCTGATACCTTTAATGAGTCGGTTACCTTATCCACAGGTATATCCAGAACAGCAGAAAGCTCCTCAGCGGAAGGACGGCGTTCGTTTTCCTGTTCAAATTTTTGAAAAGCTTTGCTGATTTTATTAAGTGAACCAACCTGATTTAAAGGTAGTCTCACAATACGTGATTGTTCAGCAAGTGCTTGTAGAATCGACTGACGAATCCACCATACTGCATAACTGATAAATTTAAAACCTCTGGTTTCATCAAACTTCTCAGCAGCTTTTATCAACCCAAGGTTGCCTTCGTTAATCAAGTCAGGTAAACTCAACCCCTGATTCTGGTACTGTTTTGCTACTGAAACCACAAATCTGAGGTTAGCTCTGGTTAGTTTTTCCAATGCCTGGCGGTCACCCTTTTTAATAGCTTGCGCCAACTCCACTTCTTCTTCCACAGTGATCAGGTCTTCGCGACCTATTTCCTGCAAATATTTATCTAAAGAAGCACTCTCACGATTAGTGATCGATTTTGTAATTTTTAATTGTCTCATCTATATCTTATCCTTCTGAATATTTTCTTATTAAAACACTTTGGGGGGTGCAAAAATACAAAATATTTTTATCATCCCACAAGTAATGAATGCAATAGTATAAAAACTAAAGCAAAGGAAGCCGAATCAATCCCGATTTCCTTTGCATAGAAACATTTATAGATCTGATTTTGTTACTTAAAAAGCCTGAATTAACTTTGCTTAACTTAATGATTTATTGTCCGGACAGATCGATAGCAATGTATTGTGTTCTACCATTGGGATAAAAGCCTGCGATCAATAGTACTTTATCCTGTCTGTTTTGAGTAGAAGCAACTATAGATTTTATATCATTTTCCGAGTTTACAGGAGTATTGTTTATCCTCATAATGATAAATCCTTTGTTAATACCCTCTTTTCTGAATAAACCGCTGGGTTCAACAGTTGCAACTTCAATACCACTTGAGATTCCAAGTTTTGCTTTTCTTTCGCTGGAAATTTGACTGAATGTTGCTCCAAGCTGACTCAGGGCATCTGTACTGCGTGTAATTTCAGTATTGCCTTCATCATTCTTGAGTTCAATGTTGAACTTATGTTCCCTGTTATTTCTTTTTGCTGTAACAGTTATTTTGTCACCTGGTCTGTATCTGTTCAGTTGATTCTGCAGTTCTCCAAAATTACGGATAGGCACATTGTTTATTTCAGTAATTATATCTCCTTTCTCTATTCCAGCAGCTTTAGCCGCACTTCTGTCAGAGAAATCTTCAACTAAAACTCCTGATATTTGTGATAATTCTCTAGCCCTTTCAGGATCATCACGTCTGATATTCTCAATGTTAGGTACCTGAATTCCGAGGTATGCACGTTGTACTGCTCCATATTCCTTTAAGTCTGCAGCAACCTTGCCTGCAATTGAAATTGGTACTGCAAAAGCATATCCGGTGAAATTACCTGTCTGAGAGAATATAGCAGTGTTTATACCAACTAATTCTCCTCTTGTATTTACTAGTGCTCCACCACTGTTCCCGGGGTTTACAGCAGCGTCAACCTGGATGAACGACTGAATACCTCCATTCATCACATTGCTTCTGTTTTTGGCACTTACTATACCGGCTGTTACTGTTGATGTAAGATTAAATGGGTTCCCTACTGCAAGTACCCATTCTCCAACCTGTAGCTCGTCTGAATTTCCAAACGTCAGGTATGGGAAATCATCGCCTTCTATCTTAATAAGAGCGATGTCGCTCTGTGGATCCGTTCCAATAACCTTAGCTATGAACTCTCTGTTATCATTAAGTGATACAGAAACCTCATTTGCGTTTTCTACTACGTGGTTATTTGTGATTATATATCCATCACTTGAGATGATAACACCTGAACCAAAACCAACTCTTTCGCGAGGCTGAGAGGGCATGCGATCACCAAATCCAAAGAAAAAATCGAATGGATTGATGTATTGCTGCTGACTAACAGTCTTGGTTTTTACGTGTACAACACCGTCAACTGATCTTTTTGCTGCTTCTGTAAAATCAGGGTATCCATCTGAAGTTGTAAGATTGGTAAGGACAACATTTTTGTTCTGATCAAAAGTTGCTGAGTAAGCTCCAATCTCTTCAGAAGTTACTGTATTGCCTGAAGTGTTAGCGACACTATTTCTGTTTATTACATTATATCCAAATAAAGTAACTACAGAACTTACAACTGCTATCAGTACAATGAAAAGTACATTTTTTGTTTTATTTGTATTCATATCCTAGTTAATTAATACTTATAACTCTATTACACCAAATATAACGCAAATAATATACAATTTTATTTTTACAGGACTAGCTTTTAACACTTTTAACTGAATAAAAATCGGATTAACCCGTTTTAACCTTAAAAGTAACTATTTATACCACTTCTTTACTGACAAAATGGCGCGATTTCGACTATTGGCATATTTTGTAAAACGTTGATTACTTATTGGTTGCAGTAGGTCAAATATAAGCAGCCGGATGTTAAATTTGCCTGAACCAAATTGCTTACTGTTTTTATTGATTACAGATATTCTGATAAAGAGGAGTAGTAAAAAAAGCAGAATAGCCGAACCAAGCAAAATATAGTTAGTAGTATAGACAGACAATAATATTGATGATATAAATAAAAGGGCAAATGAGTATTTTGAGAAATTTTCAAACCCAAAAAACAGGTGAGAAAACCCCTTGTAAAGCTGTTTTGTATAGAGATGCTTTGATTTAAATGATCTCCAGGTTGAGAAGTTCTCCACGCTGTCTGTCTCGGTTATACTCTTAGTGGAAACTACTACATCTGTATTTCTTTTATTCGCTATACGGTTTATAAAGAGATCATCCTCTCCTCCATCAATTCCCAAAATAGATGAAAAGCCTTTGTTGGAGAAAAACAGCTCTTTTTTATATGCCATGTTTCTTCCTGTTCCCATAAATGGTTTGCGTGAAATGGCCCTTGATAAAAATTTAATCTGGTGAATCAGATTGTCATACCTTATAAAGCTGCCCCGCATAATTTTCTTAGGTAAAAGCAGATTGCTATAACCAAGTATAATATCCTTACCTCGTGTAAATTGCTTGCCAAACTCCCTTATCCATTCTGAAGAACAAGGTCTGCAGTATGATTCAGTAAAAAGAAGATAATCATACTTTGCAGCTTTTATACCCACAGTCAATGCCAGTTTCTTTTCATTAATCTCATCAGCTTCAGGAGGTATGAATGTGTGATAAAGCCGAGGATATTTAAGTGAAGCAGCCTTTAAAACAGTATCTGTTTCATCTGTTGACCCACAATTAACAACTATCACTTCAAAGTTGGGATAATCCTGCTCTAATATAAATGGAAGATTCTTCTCTAACTGTACTGAATCGTTTTTCGAACTTATTATTACTGAAATTCCGGGCAGATTGCTGTCATCAACAGATATCTCTTCTCTTTTCATCTCATATTTGTACGGCTTTCTATATACAGTGAGATTATAACACAAAAGTATTAAAAAGAAAAAAAGAAGAAAAGCCCCCATAATCCATTCGTATATAGAGAATTGGGCAATATAAGAAAAAATAAATTCCATTTTATATCAATTTTCTAAGCAAATATGAACAGATAAGATTATAATGTGTCTGAAAAATATGAAGCCGGCAGATCCCTGCAATTATACCTGGATACCATTGTTTCTCCATAAGCACCCGCAGATCTTATTGCAATCAGATCACCTCTTTTAGAACGGTTTAGCATAATTTGTTCGGCAAACATATCACTTGACTCACAAATTGGTCCTACAACATCATACGGGGTGTATTCTTCATCTGAACTGATATTTTCTATATGGTGAAAAGCTTGGTAGAGAGCCGGTCGGATCAGGTCAGTCATACCTGCATCAATGATAAGAAAATTCTTTTTTATTCCCTCTTTAATGAAGACAGCGCGACTAATCAGCGATCCGCAGGGGGCAACTACCGACCTTCCCAACTCAAAATGCAGGGTCTGATTTTCCCACAAATCAAGATATTTTTCAAAAAGTCTGAAATATGATTCAAAGTCAGCCATTGGAAAATGATTAGGGTGCTGGTAATTTATACCCAGTCCTCCACCAACATTCAAAACAGGCAGGTCAATTCCTTCCTGTTTAAACCAGTTACGAATACTTTTTACCTTAACACATAAATCCTCAAATGATGTGAGGTCAGTGATTTGTGAACCTATATGAAAATGTATTCCTATAAGTTTAATATTTGGTGATGATTTTACAGTCTGGATGGTTTTGGGAAGATCCTGCTCATTAATGCCAAACTTATTCTCGTAAAGTCCTGTGGTAATATATTTATGTGTTCTGGCATCTACATTAGGATTTATTCTCAAAGCCACGGATGCAATCTTTCCCTTTTTTTCTGCAAGTTTGTTTATTACTTCAATTTCAGGAATTGACTCTACGTTAAAACAGAAGATGTTGTTGTCCAGACCAATATTTATCTCTTTATCTGTTTTTCCAACTCCTGCAAAAGCAATTTTTGAAGGATCAAATCCACACTCTATTGCTCTGAGTATTTCATTTCCACTTACGCAGTCGGCTCCAAATCCAAATGATGCAATCTCCTTCAGGATTATTGGATTAAAATTTGCTTTTAATGCATAGTGTACATGAAATGGTTTATTTTCAGTTTCTTTTGTTATTGCTATCAATGTTTTGCGAAGCAACTCCATATCATAATAGTAGAACGGAGTTTCAAGTTGTTCGAACTTATCGTTTGGGAATTTTCCTTTTATCATTTATAATCGGTTTATGTAGTTTAGGGAATGGACCGATCACAAAAATACAAAAAATGTATTCAAATTTCACAGAACATTAAAAATTGAGTGATTGATATTTTAATCATTTGTATATTCCAGGATATCACCCGGCTGACACTCCAAAGCTTTGCAGATTGCTTCCAGTGTACTAAAACGAATTGCTTTAGCCTTTCCTGTCTTCAGTATAGAAAGGTTGGATAACGTTAAACCAACTCTTTCAGATAGTTCATTAAGAGAGATTTTTCTCTTTGCCATCATCACGTCTAAGTTTACAATTATTGGCATAGCTTAGATAGTTAATTCATTTTCAGATTTTATATCGATAGCATTTTGTAGAAGTTTCTCAAATATTGCAGCTGCAGTTGCCACGACTACAGAAACAATTGCGGCCACAAAGCATAGTACTATAAAGCCTGCAGGGTCATCCTCTTCAGGATGAAATATTTTTATATATAGTCCACCACCAACAATCAGTATACTTATTGCTATTGCACAATATTTTATACTTCTTAAAGCCTTTACCGCATTTATAGAGAATATACTGTTTTCTCCTATATAACCAAGTAGTTTGAAGGCTTTGTATAATGCAACAAAGTAAATTATTGATGATGCATAAACATACAAAATGAGTGGATCAATATAAACATGAAGCAGGTCTAAATTTTCTGCCCGCCCTTCAACTAAAGGAAACCATATCAGAGCAGTTATTGAAAGGAGAGCGATAATTACAATTACAGCCTGAAGGAAAAAAGTTGATTTCTTTTTCATGATTATTCTTTTTTATCATTTTACCATTATCTTAGAGAACTAAAGTAATATGACACAAAAATAATATATATTTATTGATAAACAACAAATATATATCTTAATTCAAAAAAAATATTGCATTTTATTTTTCTTGTTGAGTTGGAATATACTCAATCAATTTTAGGGATTCTTCAAGCTTTTTCTCAATTGGGAGAGTTACATCTATCCAGTTTATTGTGAATCCTCTTCGTTCCATTCCTCTAAACCAGGTCATCTGCCGTTTCGCAAACTGGTGAATTGCAATCTCAAGACCTCTATACATCTCATCATAGCTTATCTCACCTATTACATATAGTGTAACAAATTTATATTCTAGTCCATAATATATCAGATCTTCTGCAGAGACTCCAGAATTAAGAATACCCTCCACCTCTTTAATCATTCCCTCCTCTAATCTCGCCTTTAATCTTTTTGAAATCTTTTCCCTACGAAGTTCTCTCTCAATATTCAATCCTAGAATTATACTTTCAAGTGGTGGGAACTCAAGTTTGGAGAGATCCTGTTTCGATTGAAAATCAGCAATCTCAATAGCACGTATTGCACGCTTTTTTGTATCTGTATCTGTGGTATTATGCAGAGAACGATAACTTTTAAGAATCTCGGTCAGTTCTTCAAGCGACCGATGTTGAAGCGACTCTCTAAGCTCAGGATTTGCAGGTACATCAGGAAGGTTATATCCTTTTAGAACTGATTCGATGTATAGTCCGGTTCCACCGCATAGAATAGGTGTTTTGCCCCTTGACAATATATCTTCGTACACTTTATGGAAATCGTGCTGATAATCGAATAGTGTATATTTATCGCCTGGTTCACGTATATCTATAAGATGATAGGGTATTGTAACATCATTGATAATGTATTCCGATAGATCCTTACCTGTACCAATATCCATTTTTCTGTAGATCTGACGAGAGTCGGCACTGATTATCTCACCATTAAGCCTATACGCAAGCTGCACGGCAAAAGCAGTTTTACCACTGGCAGTTGGTCCAAGGATCGTTATAAGTTTGCTTTTCATTTTACCAGCTTCCACCTGCTCCTCCACCGCCAAAACGACCTCCTCCTCCGCCACCGAAGCCTCCTCCAAAACCTCCGCCTCCGAATCCGCCAAATCCATCGCCAAATCCACCACGGCGACGTCCTGACATTGGAGGAAAAAAGATAGGAGGAAAGTTTGTCGTGTGGTGACCACCGCCACCAATATTCTGATCACCTCCACCGGTTATGATAACAAGTATCACAATTATTCCGGCAATAATTATAATAACTGCAACCCAGGGAAATTCTTCTGCTTCGCTCTCTTCCGCAACATATTCACCCGAAAGTCTTTCAATCATCACATCAACAGCAGCATTTACACCACCAAAATAGTCATCTACGATAAAGTAGGGGATCATAACGTCCCTTACAATCCTGCCTGCATAGGCATCATTAATTCTGGCTTCCAGACCATAGCCGGTTGCAATAAAGGCCTGACCTCTGCTATTTCCTATTTTGGGTTTAATTAGAATTACTGCTCCATTATCTTTGCTTTTCTGTCCTATTTCCCATTTTTCACCTAGTCGGAATGAAAAGTCTGAGGCAGCATAACCACCAAGATCAGACACAGTAATTACATATATTTGTGTGGAAGTAGAATCATTATAGGCAAGCAGCTTCTGCTCCAGCGCCTGCGATTCAGCACCTGAGAATATATTGGCGAAGTCATTCACCAAACGGTAGGGAACCATAGGGTCCGGAATGTCCTGGGCCGTAACCTCAATAGAGAGTAGTAAAAGTGTAAAAATAAGAAGAAATTTATTCTTCAATAATAACCTCATTGTCAAGTTCGTTTATGTCGTTCTCCAATAACGGGAAACATGATCTTAAAACTTCTCCTACCTTACCAACGCCTTTACAGACACCTTCCGTAATAAGCTCCTTTTTAAAATAGGAAAGCATCAAGTCGAGAGTTTCCTGCCAGAAATCAGAATCATCAATCATAGCATTAATGCCTTCATCTGCATAAATAGCAGCTTTGTGATCTGATGGTGAAAGGTAGATAAGAACACCATTTCTCAACTCAGTTGCATCCATTTTAAGCTGATGAAATACTTTATGTGCAGTCTCCAGAGGAGATCCCTTACAATGCCTGGCAATGTAAACACGTATCTCGGCAGAGGTGTCGCTTTCTGCTAATCTTATCGATTCAGAAATCTTATCTAACTCTTCTTTCTTTAGCATACTCTAAAATTGTACTTGCGGAGCTGTCTGTGCATCAGGTTGTGCCTCAAAATATGCTTTGGAGTCAAACTTAAACCACTTGGCATATATAACCTGAGGGAATTTTCTGATATATGAATTATAGTCCTGCGCAAGTTGATTAAACCTGTTGCGTTCTACCGATATCCTGTTTTCAGTTCCGGCAAGTTCATCCTGAAGTGCAAGAAAATTCTGGTTTGCTTTCAGTTCAGGATAGTTTTCCTGAATTAGCAATAACCTTCCCAATGCCTGGCTCAGTTCGTTTTGTGCCTGCTGATACTCCTGCAGACTTTCTGCTGTCAGATTTTCAGGATTTATAGTTGTCTGAGTTGCTTTTGCCCTTGCCTCTGTCACCTGAGTGAATGTTTCCTGCTCATGCTCTGCATAACCTTTCACAGTGTTCACCAGATTAGGAATAAGATCAGCCCTTCGCTGATATGCATTTTGAACATTACCCCATTGTGCAGTCACTGCTTCCTGCTTTTCAACCATTCTGTTATAGCCTGAACAGCTCGTGAGTGTGATTGCACTTATAACAATTAATAAAAGGTAGGATATTTTCTTCATAACTTTAATGAATTAGTTTATCTAATTATTTTATACAAATATATCATTTTTTTGGTGAATTATATATCACATTGTACTCTTCACTCCTTAAATATATATTTTTTATATATCTTTGTAATTAGATGGGGCTCTGAGAGCCGACGCAAGTCTTAACCAAATTTTCCCAATTATGAAACAACTGTTTTTATCTCTGATTATATCTGTTTTTTCATTGTCTGTCACAGCAGCTGATCTATCTCAGGTAAATGATAGTCTGGATTTATTTGAAGATATTACCGATATCAGCCGTTTAATTCAAAATCGTACCACCCATGGTGAGATTATTGTTAATGACACAATTTTACCAAAGGAACGAGTTACAGATTATGTTATACCTGCTCAAGTGATTCAGCCTGTACTGCCTGTTTCCAGAAATCCTCTCGACTCAATCTACGTCAGGAATGAGAGAGGTATTCTGCAGTTACCGGAAAACTATTATAATCCTGATGCATTGAGAGGTTTAACTTTCAGAGATACTCTTTTTTATAACCCGTTGTTCCTTCCAATGATTTTTAATGGCAGGATGTTACCACGTGATATATCTTTCTATAATCCTGATAAAGATTATGAACCGGGAAAACTGATTGACAAAGATAAAACTTTTGAACCAAGGCTGGAGAGATCCGATTTTATTCAAAAGATAAGACGTAACTATTACACCGACCATCCAGACAGAGTTAAGTATTCGATTTTAAATTTTGAATCTCTTCCGCAAGTGGCAACTGATGATGAGATTGTGAGAGAGACTTTTAATCCGTTTCGCGAACTTCTGAGATCTGAAACAGCATACTCTCTGGAGGCTCCTGGAGTGGAATTAACTACAATAAATAGAAAATACTGGGTTCGTTCCGGCGAGCACTCTTTTCAATTCGCACAGAACTATTTCTCTGATAACTGGCACAAGGGTGGTACAAATAACCTTAACTTCAATAGCTATCATGTGTTAAGGGCTAACTATAAAAAAGATAAGGTTAGGTTCAACAATACACTTGAATGGAGACTGTCAGTATTTAATGCTCCTGATGACTCTCTGAGAGAGTATAGAATTGGTAATGACCTTATTCGCTATTATGGTGATTTTGGACTTGATGCTTTTGCAAAAGGATGGTCCTACTCAATGAATATGGAGGCTAAATCGCAATTATTTAATTCATATCCTACAAATTCAAATCAACTGCGTTCAGCGTTATTGTCTCCTCTTTATGTAAATGCGGGTGTCGGTTTGAAATTTAACCTTGACAAAAAATCAGAAAAGGTACGTGGTCGTCGTGTTCGCTGGGATCTGGCATTAGCTCCTATTTCACTTAATTTTAAATATGTATCAAATGATTCGGTAGATGTTGTACGCTTTGGTATACCAGAAAATAAAAAATACAATCTTGATATGGGTACCACGGTAACATCAATACTCAAATATGATATAACTAGATATATTACCTGGGATTCGCGTCTGACATACTTTACAAGCTACGATAAGGTTGAAGCGGAATTTGAGAATAGTTTGAATATGGCTTTAAGTAATGCATTCTCTACAAGGATTTATTTAAATGTGAGGTTTGATGATGGTGTTCCGCCACATCCCGATTTAAAATATCTGCAATACAACCAAACACTTAGTTTTGGACTTAACTATAAGTGGTAATTATACTACAACTGTTTATAAAAAAAGATCCCTTATTTAATTTTATAAGGGATATTTTTTTGTTTAGATTATTGAAATCTGTCTTTATTATCCAGCTTATATCCATTCAGGAAATCCACACTTTTCATTCGCTTCTTTCCTGAAAGCTGCAGATCTGTTATCCGGAGCAGTCCGTCACCTGTTGCTACATCAATATAGGTTTTATTATCGGTTATAATTGTTCCGGGAGTTAATGAATTAATCTTATAATCTTCTGTGAGTGCAATCTTTTCGCTTGCAAACAGCTTTATACGAAGAGTTTCATCTGACTCATGGCGCTGTAATTCGGTCCAAGCAGCAGGATAGGGCGACAAGCCCCTTATGAAATTAAATATTTCAGCACTTTTCCTGTTCCAGTCTATTTTGCAGGTCTCAGTAAATATCTTTGGAGCCGGTTTAAGTACTATTTCACTGCCGACAAGCTCTTCCTGAGGTATTACCTTTGTATTATCTTCAAGAATTGCATCAATCGTCTTTTTCACAAGTGCTGCACCCATAACCATCAGTCTGTCATGCAACGTTTCTGCGTTATCGGACTCACTTATCTCTGTTTTCTCACGGAATATTATCTCTCCTGTATCAATTTCATGGGAAAGGAAAAATGTGGTTACCCCTGTCTCCTTTTCTCCATTTATTATTGCCCAGTTGATGGGTGCTGC
>NZ_JAQVHI010000020.1:0-38009 GCF_028696275.1 Lascolabacillus sp. | reverse complement strand
TCTAAATTCTCCAATTTCAGGCGTATGAGATTTTCTTCACACGGACAATCCATTTTATCTATTATAAATACTGCCTTATAAATGATCAGTAATATTTCTTTTTAAGCCAAAATGCAACATTTACAAGGGCGATGAGTACGGGCACTTCGACAAGTGGCCCTACTACTCCCGCAAATGCTTGTCCGCTATGAATACCAAAAACACCGATAGCAACTGCAATAGCTAACTCAAAATTATTCCCTGCTGCGGTAAATGATACGGAAGCATTTATATCGTAACTAGCTCCTGCCGCTTTAGAAGCAAAGAAGCTGATAAAGAACATAGCCACAAAGTAAATTAATAGAGGTATGGCAATGCGTACCACATCCATTGGTATTTGTACTATCAGTTCCCCTTTAAGGCTAAACATCAATATGATGGTAAATAGTAATGCAATTAAAGTAAGTGGGGAAATAGTCGGGATGAATTTTTCTTCATACCATTTTACACCTTTGACCTTTACTAAAATCAATCTGCTTAGAATACCCATTAGGAAAGGGATTCCCAAATAAATTGCAACTGTTTCGGCTATTGTTCCAATCGAAATATCTACGATTGCACCTTCAAACCCGAACAATGGAGGAAGTTTGGTTATAAATAACCATGCATAAAAACTGTATAAGAATACTTGAAAAATACTGTTTAATGCCACAAGCCCTGCACCATATTCGCTATTGCCATCCGCCAAATCATTCCAAACTAAGACCATTGCTATGCATCGGGCAAGTCCGATTAATATAACACCGACCATATATTCGGGATAATCTTGTAAGAAGGTTATTGCCAAAATAAACATCAAGATAGGGCTGACTATCCAATTCAGAAATAAGGATAGACTCAATATTTTCACATTCTTAAAAACCTTTGGAAGAAGTTTGTAATTAACTTTAGCTAATGGAGGATACATCATAAGGATTAATCCGATTGCTAAAGGAATATTTGTTGTGCCACTTGATAGAGAATCAACGGATTCGGCGAATGTTGGGAAAAAATATCCCAATCCGACACCAATAGTCATTGCTATAAATATCCAAAGAGTTAAATTCTTATCAAGAAAACTCATTCTTTTATTACTCATATTCTTTTATTTTGGTGTTATAGAAGTCTAAAAAAGCTTTTTGAATTTCATCACGGACGCGGATAAACTCGCTGTGAATATATTCTTCTGTACCTTTTGCATCGGATGGATCATCAAATCCGATATGCAACCTATTCTTTACTTTTCCTGTAAATGTTGGGCAACTTTCATTAGCACCACCACAGACTGTTATAACATAATCCCAAACATCATTAAGATACATATCAATACTATCTGATGTGTGATGGGATATATCTATTCCTATTTCCTTCATCACTTCAACAGCTTTCTGATTTAGTTTACCACTGGCTTGTGTTCCTGCCGAGTACACTTCCTGTTTGTCATCAAAAGATTGAAGAAAACCATGTGCCATCTGACTTCGGCAACTGTTACCTGTACAAAGAATCAATATTTTCATTTTATGCTGATATAGTTATTAATTTCGTATTTCGTAGATTAACGAACTTTTATGATAAATTTTTTTAGCATGAGCCAGAGTTTATTTTTATTTCTTTGAAGAAATCTCCAAACAGAGACTTAGCCATGCTCCAATTTTCTTGATTGATACAATATTTGATACTAGGTAGTGTTATTTCGCCTTGGATAAGACCTGCATCCCGAAGTTCTTTTAGGTGCTGAGACAAGGTGCTCTTTGCAACTGGAATTACTTCGGACATATCACCATGATAGCAACATTCTTGGGTAGCTAACATCTGCAAAATAGCAATACGCACAGGATGCGCCAAAGCTTTAGCTATGCGTGCGAGATTTTCTTGTTCTTCTGTTAATGCTTTTTTAGACATGATCGTTTTGTTATTGTTCGCAAATATACGAACATTGTTTTGTCTGCCAAATAAATATCAAATAAATTTTCCTAAAAGCAAATATTAGATAGAATTTTATTTGTTATATAATTAATAATTAGTAAGTTTGTTGATAGAAATTTATGCAGACAGAACGCTGTCAGAACTAGACAAAAGATTAAAACCCGTTCTCGGTACCACATAAAAGAGCAAAGTCTAGTTAGGGCTGATTACTAATCATTTACAAGATATAAAAGTGTTCCCGCTCGGATCACTCTCTGAATAAGGCACTTATCTATTAAAAAGATGAGTGCTTTTTTTTGTTTGGTAAAACAATAGGAAACATTTGTTGTAAAAGCGGTTTTTCACATTCACCCCCCCCCATAAAAAAACACCCATCGTGCCTTGTGAGTGTTTCAAAGCAAATTAATTGACTAATATTATTTGAAGCAATCTATATAAGCTCCGAAAACATATAATTTGTTTCTTTGAGCTCCTGTAATTTCTTTAATTATATCTAACTTTTCTAAGTCAGCGAGTAAATTATAAATTGTTTGTGGTGATTTATCAATAATCTTCATAATTTCAGAAGCAGAAATTATGGGTTTCTTATACATATAATCAATAATTAATCGGGCATCTATCCCTCTTTTTCCTAAAGTATCAACACTTTTTTCAATTGAGTTTTTTAACTGCATAATCGCACTTAATGTTTTTACTCCGTTTTGAGAAGTTTCTACAACTCCTGTAAGAAAAAACTTTAACCATTGACTAATATCATTATGAGTACGAACGCGCATTAAATTATCATAATATAAAGTTCTATGGCGTTCAAAAAAATCAGATAGATATAGAATTGGACGCTTTAGAATATTTTTTGAAACAAGATATAAAGTTATTAATAATCTGCCTGTTCTTCCATTTCCATCTAAAAAAGGGTGTATTGTTTCAAATTGATAATGAATTAGAGCAATTTTTATCAAGTCGGGGGTAAAATCATTTTCTGAATTGGCGAATTTTTCAATATCTGACATTAAATTGTCTATCTCGTAGTGAACTGGAGGAATAAATATTGCATCGTTAAGAGTGGCTCCACCAATCCAGTTTTGACTATTTCGAAACTCTCCGGGTTGTTTATGCTGGCCTCTAACACCTTGTAAAAGAACTTTATGAGCCTGTTTTATAAGTCTAGTAGAGAAAGGCAATCTGTGTAGCATTTCAACAGCCTCATTCATTACCATTATATAATTTTGAACCTCTTCCCAATCATCTCTTTTCTCTGCACTTATTTCTGATTTAGCTAAAAAAGCTTCTTCGACTTTCGTCTGAGTTCCCTCAATCTTAGATGATTGTGTAGCTTCTTTTGCAATATGCATTTGAATAAACAAGTCTATGTCTACATATTCAGAATACATATCTAAGCGTCCTAGAAAACGATCAGCTTTGCTTAATAGACTAATGACTTGCATATCATCAATTTCCCATTTCCTATTTAACAATGTTGGCTGAAAGCTTTTATAGCCTCCTTGATTTACAAACTTTCCAGACTTGTAATTTTTCATATTACATAAAAATTAGAATGAATAACCTTTTATTCTAAAAACACGCTCAAAATTAGAATAAAAAAATCACAATCCCAATTTATATAGTATAAATTAGAATAAGAGGGTTTTTATTCTAAGTTAGCTTGCTATCATACAAGTTCACTTGTTTTTGTATTCAAATAAAGGAATACTGTGCAGTATCTAATTGTTTACTACATGGAAATAATGTAGTAATTGTATTAAAAGTTTGACTAATCTAAGTTTCGGATTTGGGAGAAAGTCTTCAAATACTTTTTTTTAACTCAAAACGTCAAAAGTGTTCGGTAAAGTGTTCGGTGTTATAATATTTGATATGTTTGTGGTAATACAATTTAAAACGGACATATAGAATCTGAACAGACTTGTTGACTTCTTAAAAACAAATAATTGAACATTCTCATTAGAGTAGTAGATCGTAAGGATAATGCTAAATCAGTAATCAGTAATGGAAGAATTAGTAACCATATCAGCCAATTTAGGGACTACAGAGGAACCTTTAATCGTACATATGGGTATTACCACTCAAGCCTATTCACTAATGAGCGAAATGTTGGAGAAAGAACCAGAACCAGTAAGTAACGAAAGGTGGAATAAGATATTGTTTGAAGCATCAAAGAAGTATCCACCAGAGAAAAATAAAAGATGACGGATTTTTTATGATTATCACTTCTTCAAATTTTCTTCATAATATCTTATCCACTCTTCAGCGCTGATCTTCTGCATTAATTCGCCAATTAGCTTAAAAGGCTATGAGGAACAACATAACCTAGACCTCCATAACTTATGGCAGCCTCAAATCCTTCTGGCAAGTTTTCTAATATAACATTGTGAAGTTTCTGAAATACCTCTTTCCTTTCCTCAGGAACATTGTTTAATATCTCAGTAACAGTTTTACCTTCCGTTTTCATAATTATATGATGATGTTAATCTTATGAAATTGTAAAACACTATAATGAATGTTTTTGTTTCATATAGAGTTTATTAATGGTTATACGAACCTATTTTATTCAATAATAGCTATATTTTTTATGAAAACAGGTATAACAGGTGCTACCGGACAGCTAGGCCGTCTTGTAGTGGATAAATTAAAGAACAGAGTAAATTCCAGTGATTTAGTAGCATTGGTCCGCTCACCGGAGAAAGCAGCTGATTTAGGAATAGAAGCACGTGCTTTTGATTACACTAAACCAGACACTTTGGGTAATGCATTAACAGGTATCAATCAGCTGGTGCTTATATCGTCAAATGAACTTATGGATCGTGTTAAACAGCACGAAAATGTAATAAATGCAGCAAAAGCAGCAGGTGTAAAAAGGATAATTTATACCAGCTTGCTTCATGCCGATACAACTTCACTTAGCTTAGGTAAAGATCATATTGAAACGGAGAATTTATTAAAATCCTCAGGTATTCAGTTCACTATTTTAAGAAATGGATGGTATACTGAGAATTACACTTCCAGTATACCTGGAGCAGTTGCTGGAGGTGCTTTTTTAGGTAGCGCCAAAGATGGTAAAATATCTTCTGCTACTCGGGAAGATTATGCAGATGCTATTGTAGCAGTTCTTACCAACGAAGGTCATGAAGGTAAGATATATGAATTGGCGGGTGATGAAGCATACACTTTAAGTGGGCTAGCAGCTGAGATATCCAGACAGACAGGTAAGGAGATTCCCTACAAAGACCTTTCTGAAGGTGAGTATGCGGAATTATTGACCTCATTTGGAATACCTGTAGCTTTCGCTAAAGCTATAGCAGGCTGGGATGTAGGAGTTTCAAAAGGTGATCTGTTTGATGATAGCAAAGTATTATCAAAATTAATTGGTCGACCCACTACACCGCTTTCAGATTCAGTTAAGAAAGCCTTGGGTTAATAAGATATAAAGCCATATAGTTGATATTCAATATTATAATGCACCGAAATATTTTTGGTGCATTTTTATTTGTATTTATATGAATGCTGATCAGTTCAAATAAACAGAAAAACACTAAACATACAAATATATACATTATGGTAAATTGTGAGTATTGGCTGCTTTTTAAATGGTAATTATATGGTATTGTGATCTGTAATGTTTCAGACTTACTTTGCAGCTCAATTCAATATTAAGGTACAATGACTAAAAAATTGTTTTTACTCACAGTTAGTTTACTATTCAGTATAGTTGCACTTTTTTCACAGAGTAACGCCCAAGAAAGCTCAATGTTCAGTGGTAGGGTTCTTGGTGTTGATGATGAGGCGCTTATTGGTGCTACAGTTTATTTTGAAGAGTTGGGAGTAGGGGATGATACCGACCTTTCTGGAAGCTTTGCAGTTGAGAATATCCCTTCTGGTAAGCATACAGTGGTTGTAAGCTACGTTGGTTATGAGAAGGTAACCAGACAAATGAACTTTTACAATTACGATGTAGAGCAGGATTTTAAACTTGAACCAGACAATCATGTGCTGCTTGAAGTTGAGGTTTTTGGAGTAAGAAAGGAGCGACCAGAAAAGATGGATGCACTTACAAGAATACCTCTAAGACTTGATGAGCAAGTTCAGAGTATTTCAGTTATTTCTCAGAAGATGCTAAATGACCAGGGTGTACTGACGCTTAATGATGCAGTGAGAAATGTACCGGGAGTTACAACATTTGCTACTTTCGGTAATACATCTGAGAGTCTTACTTCACGTGGATATAGGGGTATACCAGTTGTGAAAAACGGAGTAAGGGTACATTCAGATTTCAGGGGAACAGGTTTTCTAACAGATATGCAGGGTGTTGAAACTATACAGGTCTTAAGAGGTTCAGCAGCTATTGCACAAGGGTTGGGAAATGATCTGGGATCTGCCGGAGGTGTAGTTAATGTAGCAACAAAAACACCTAAGTTTATAAATTCAGGAAATGTAGGAATAAGAACGGGGAGTTGGGGGCAGATAAGACCAACATTCGATCTCCAGTTTGTTACAGATAAAATTCAGAAAACAGCTTTTCGTATAAATGGTGCTTATGAACAGGGTAATAGTTACCGTAACCATGTTTCAAAAGACAGAATTTATATCAACCCTTCGTTTGCATGGAATCCGGATGATAAAACTAAAGTTACCCTGGAGCTGGACTTTATGCATGATTCAAGAACACCGGATCAGGGAACAGTTAACCTGAGTGCTGATAGTGTATTTAATGTGTTTGAGATGCCTGATGACAGGTTTATGGGTTTTAAAAATGATAGACAGGTAACTAATACATTAACATATATGGGGCAGATCAATCGCGAACTAAATGATTATTTGACCATGAGGGTAGCTTATGCAGGATCTGATATGGATCTGAGAAAAGTTGGTGCACATGTTTCTCCTCTACGAAATGTGACTCAAACAGGACTTTACAATCTTCGTTCAAGAGTTTACAGTGGAAGTAGCAGAGATGATAAGAACGGAGTTTTACAAGTTGATCTTATTGGTAAGGATATTTATACCGGTAGTGTGAAGCATACCTTTAATGTGGGTCTGGATTACAAATGGTCGGATGTATCGACTAACAGCACCAATTCTATTACTACAGACACCATTGATGTTTTACAGCCTATAAATAATGAAGCACCGGTTGTAACACTGGTTGACGGTGAGCCTGTTACTGCACGTGAGTATGCATATGGAATGCTTTTGCAGGAAGTGGTTACATTTAACAAATATCTGAAATTATCATTGGGGTTAAGATATAGTCAAATCAGTGGTATAAGCAATAATAATGTCTCAACAACAGGAGGTAATGTATGGGATCCGCTCGCCGGTATTATTATTACACCTATTGAAAATATTAACCTCTTTGCATCTTATACAACCACAACTTCATTAAGAGGTGCTGCTAATCTTCTAGAAGATATGGTTACACCAGTCGGACCTTCAAAAGAGGAGCAGTTTGAAGTTGGATTCAAAACTGAGTGGTTTAATAACAGATTAAGGTTTAATGCCACATGGTTTGATATTGTAAATAACAATCTTACTTATGCAGCTCTCAATGATGCAGGTAATAATACAGGTTATTATATTAAAGCGGGTAATTTGAGGAGGCAGGGACTGGAGTTGGAGATGACTGGTAAACTGCTTAAAAATATGGATGTAGTATTGGGTTATTCATATCTTGATGCTGCATATCATGATAGTCCATATTACCATGAAGGCTCAAAACCTATGAATACTGCAAATCATATGGCAAACAGCTGGATTAACTATACTTTCTTTGATGGTATTCTTAGAAATCTGACACTTGGAGCAGGTGCATATTATGTAGGTGAGCGTCCATTTGCTGAGTATACTTATAAGGTTTTACCAGGTCATAACGTACAGCCTGACACAAAACCATTCATTGCTGATGGATATACTACTCTTAATATAAAAGCAGGTTATCGTATTCAAAATATTACACTTCAGCTTTTTGTAAATAATATTCTAGATTCAAAAGGTTACACTGCATATTATAGAGGAGGTTATCTGAATCCTATTGATCCAAGGAATTTTGCTGCTTCATTGAATTATCAGTTCTGAATGTAGTTACGAAGTGTAGATTAGCTGAAAACTTAACATTATATCTATCTGTTTTTTGCTTTAATTAATATCTTTGCATATCAATTTGTTAAAGATTAATTAAAATAATTATGGGAAACAGAGCGAGTGGTTCAGCAGGTGATGCAGTTTACGGTTTAGGAGTAATAGGTGCAACAATCTATTATATTTCTACAGCGACCGGTTTTTGGATGGGTGTTCTAGGGTTCTTAAAAGCACTGGTATGGCCTGCGTTTTTTGTATATGAAGCACTGAAGTATTTAGGAATGTAAAAAGGATACCAACTACAATATGTTTGTAGGGGTATCCTTTCGGTTTATTACGGAACAGGTGATTATTTACTGTTACTAATCGAGAACGAATAGTAATAGTCAGGATTATTAAGTAAATATTCCCTGTGAGTTCTGGGTTGCCAGCTATTGTCGCCACCCACACCTGATTGTTTGAAATCAATATTCAACCACGTTTTTTCACCACGAACCGGATCATCAGATGGATTGTTGCCAGATGGTTTTGAATCGTTTAGTGACTCGCTTGAGTAGTTTTGAATATTAAAATTAATGAGTGGTAGCCCCATAAACTTCACAGCATTGTTTCCGGAGATTACTCTAACCCAGCGCACATCAGTTTTATTGCCATTCTCCTGTGGCATTACGTGACTGAAGTGTTGTTCTTCAACGTTACCTTTATAAATACCTATGAAAGCCGACTCTTTACGATCATCGTATGATTCGTGAGGACCTCTTCCATACCATTCAATTTCATTAAAATCGGAGGGTAATGCTGTTCTAAGACCTACTCTTGCCAAAGGGGGGATGTTTGACGGTACTGAAAACCAGTTGTCAACTGTAATCCTGCCATCACCCGAAACTGTATAATGACCTTCGTAAATTATCTCATTTGTAGTGGTTTTTACTGAATTCTTCACTATAACTTTAACCTGATAATTATTAATTTGTAAATATTCAATGCTGAGAGGTTCAATCTTTATTTTATCCAGGCCAGCTTGTCTCCATCGATCTGCATAACTGTTTTTACCGCCACCTTCATCATTATCGGTTGGCACTCTCCATAAGTAGGGGAGTAATGGCTCTGTTAAAACAATCTGATTGTTATAGATTAGCTGACTCAATGCTCCCTTTTTCTTATCAAATGTTGCTGTAAAACCATCTCCAGATAGCGTTAAAATATTGTTTCTACTATCTATATGAAGGTGGCTCATAGTTTCAACAGCTGTTCTTTCCTTTACAAAGTGAGAGAGGCCAAAATCAAGTTGTTCTTTAGCTACAATAAATTCTGCATCAGCCCATAACTTGTTTTCCTTAAGGTGAAAACTGAAATTCATAAAATATTCATTACCCTGGGTGATTGCAGATCTGTTAAATTTTATTTCCATGAGTTGACTCTCTTGTGGTTTGATATTCAATTCATCAATTCTGCCTGATTCAATTTTCTTTCCGTTTTCAATGATCTCCCACTTCATATAGATATCACTTGCATCAGAAAAGTAATTTTCGTTTGAAATGGAAATAATTCCTGTGTTGATATCGATATCTTTTACATTAAAATACTGATAAACCTTTTTCAACTCTTCCATTTCGGGTTGAGGTGTACGGTCAGGATTTAACAAACCATCGTTTGTGTTTGAACCATCGCTATAGTTAATGATATTCCAGTACTCTCTTCCATTCTTGTCTTTCGATCTTAAAGCCTGATCTATCCAGTCCCAGGTGAAACCACCCTGAAATCTTTCAAATTCATTATATAAGTTCCAGTATTTTCGGAAGTTACCAAGACTGTTTCCCATTGTATGAGCATACTCACAAATGATTATTGGTCTTTCTGAGTCCCAGTTGTAATAATCTTCAAGATGTTTCATCGAAGAATACATGTCTGAGATTATATCATATCTGTTTAGAGTGTGTGCATAAGCTGGGTTTTTGGATTCATAATGTACTGGTCTTTTTTCAGGGTCTGCCTCTTTTATAGCCTTATAAGCATGATCAAAATTGACTCCCCAGCCTGATTCGTTGCCCATTGACCAAAAAATTATAGAAGGATGATTTTTATCCCTTTTAACCATATTGGAGTTGCGTTCTACAATCATCTTTTTCCACTCATCCCTTTCTCCAACATAGTAACCTTTTTCCCATAATCCGTGACTTTCAACATTAGCTTCGTCCATTACATATAGGCCATATTCATCGCATAGGGTGTAGAATTCGGTATTGTTGGGGTAGTGACTCGTACGAACAGCATTTATGTTGTGTTGTTTCATTAGGATAATGTCTTCAATCATTGATTCACGGGAAACAGTTCTTCCATTATACATGTCAAAATCATGCCTGTTAACTCCCTTAATTTTGATTGCTTTTCCATTAACGAGAAATAGACCATCTTTTATTTCCACTTTCCTGAAGCCAGTATTTATGACAAATGCCTGTGTGTTTTCCCCATTTGACTTTAAAAGCTCTATCCCTACTTTATAGAGATTTGGTGTTTCTGCACTCCATTTCAATGGATTTTCAATTCTCGAAGTAATTGTGATCTTTTCCTCTTCTCCTCTTTTTACTTTAAATGGTGAGCTTTTAATTGTACTTATGACTTTGTTACTACTATCTTTTAGAATTGTTCGAATTATGTATGTTTCATCTGACTTGCCATTGATGTTTTCAACATCAACACTAATATTTAGTACAGCATCATTTAAATCATTTACAAGTTCAGAGTAAACTGTGAAGTCGCGCATCCTGACTGATGGTGTAGAAAACAGATAAACATCCCTGTATATACCACTTAAACGCCAGAAGTCCTGATCCTCAAGATAACTACCTTTTGACCAGTTCAATACTTTCAGTGTAATCTCATTTTCTCCTTTATTCAAGTATTTAGTGATATTAAATTCGGATGGCAGCATTCCATCTTCATGGTATCCAACCTCTTTTCCATTTATCCATAGAATCATGGCTGACTGTACACCTGCGAAGTGAATAAATACCTGATCATTTTTCCAGCTATCAGGTATAGTGAAGCTCTTTTTATATACTCCTGTAGGATTGTAATCCTTGGGTACAAATGGAGGATTGGGTTCAAAAGGATATTTTGTATTTGTAAAGTATGGAGGATCATATTTACCATCGCCCTGTAACTGCCAGTTTGATGGTACTGTTATATCATCCCAGTTACTATTTACACTCTCCTTATGTATATCAGAAGGAACCGACTCAGGGTTATTGAAGTAACGAAACTTCCATATCCCATTTAATATCTTCACATTTGGTGAGTCTTTCAGATTATTATTATCCCAAGCAGGACTTTTAAATGGTATATACGAGGCATGGGCTTTTTCGGCATTTATCTGAGTGATATTGAAATCTTCCCAGATGTTCACATCTTTCCCTTGTGCAAAAAGTCCTGCTGTAATAAAAGTAATCAGCAGCAGTAGAGTCTTCTTATTTATCATATTATGCTATTTATTCGATATTTATTATCAAAACCTCTTTTAATCAGATTATAATTCCAGATTAATCCCTTTCTTTTTCTCGAAATCTAGTAGCTTTTTCATTTCCTCAACAATTTGGGGATTTTTATCTGCTACATTTTCATATTCACTACGATCTGTTACTATGTTGTATAACTGATCATCGGAGCTGTTTCCAAGTTCTGTATTTGTAAGTGGGTTATAAGATCTGCCACTACTTGGTTCAATATATTTCCACACTCTTGTCAGAATTGAAAGTGAACCGGCAGAACTAATTATATAATCTCTACCTGAGATATCTATTCCAAGCCAGGCATTTAACTGATTTTGACTGTCATCAGGTATTTTGTCAGTTTTCTCAAAACCTGTAAGAACAGCCATTGTTGCTGTCATATCTATTTGTGATATTAGTGCAGGTGATACATTTGGGTTTACTCTCTCAGGCCAGTGTACTATAAATGGTACTCTTGTCCCTGCTTCAAAATTACTGTATTTGCCACCTCTGAAAGGTCCCCATGGCTTATGATCCATAAGACCCTCTACAGAACCATCATGATATCCGTCATCTACAACAGGTCCATTATCACTTGTAATGATTATAAGAGTATTTTCAAATATTCCTGCTTTTTTAAGAGCTTTCACGATCTCTCCAACTGACCAGTCGAATTGTACAATTGCATCTCCACGATGCCCCATTTCTGTGACTCCTCTGAATCTTTCATGAGGATATCTCGGTACATGAATATCATTTGTTCCGAAATAGAGGAAAAAAGGTTTATCGCTGTTTCTTTCAATAAAACGGGTTGCATGAACAGTAATGCTGTCTGCAATATTTTCATCTTCCCACAGTGCTGATCTGCCTCCTTTCATATATCCTATACGTGATATCCCATTCACAATGCTTTGATTGTGACCGTGACTGGGATGAAGTTTTGTTAGAAGTTCAGGGTTATCTTTACCTGTTGGTTCTCCTTCAAAGTTTTCCTTGTAACTGACATGTATAGGATCATTCGGGTTTAGATTGACCACTCTCTGATTCTCCATAAAAACACATGGGACTCTATCTCCTGTTGCTGCCATTATATATGAGTAATCAAAACCAATCTCGGCAGGTCCTGGCGTCACATGCCCGTTCCAATCCTGTTCTCCAGACTTATCACCTATTCCAAGATGCCATTTACCTACTGCTCCTGTAGTGTATCCCATCTGTTGCAGCACTTTTGGGAGAGTTACTCTATCTGGATTTATAATTAATGCTGCATCACCATTGGCAACGCCAGTACCTCTTCTTCTCCAGGGATACTCACCTGTAAATAGACCATATCTTGAAGGAGTGCTTGTAGCTGCTGCTGAATGTGCATTGGTGAATCTGATACCATTAGCTGCAAGTGTATCTGTATTTGGTGTATTCACTTGTTTAGCACCATACGATGAAAGATCTCCATAACCAATATCATCAGCATAAATAAGTACAATATTTGGCTGTGATTTAATATTGATAGATGCAGACTGAGCAGATTTATTATCAGAAGCACTGTTTGCAAATATAGGACTTGCAACAAATGAAGCAGAGATTATTGATATTAATTTTTTCATTTTTATTTAAAATAAAGGCCAGTCTGGATTATCTGTTCTTGCTCGTTTCATTATCTCTTTCAACTCTTCACTTTTTTCAGGGAATAATGCAATTAAGTTATGATTCTCAGATGGATCTGAAGCAATATTATAGAGTTCGTACTTACCTCCATTACGTATATCCAGATGAATCAGTTTCCAGTTTCCTTTAATAACTGCTTGTTGTCCACCTGATTCCTGAAATTCGAAGTAAAAGTAATCTCTCTCTGCCTGGTCTTCAACACCCAGCAATGTAGGAAGGATACTAACTCCATCTGTTTTTGTTTTGTATTCAACTTCTAATATATCTGCAAATGTTGGGAGGTAATCCCAGAATGCAAAGGGGAAATTGCTTTTTTCTCCTGCGGCAACTTTTCCTTTCCAAGATATTATTGTTGGAACTCGTATACCACCTTCATAGAGATCCCTTTTATATCCACGGTAAATACTGTTATTATTGAAGAAGTCTGGGTCACCACCACCTTCACGGTGTGGTCCATTGTCACTTGTAAATATTATAAGAGTATTTTCATACAGGCCTTCTTCTTTGAGTTTTTCCACAATTTGTGCCACATATATATCTATTCTTTTAACCATAGCAGCATGTGTTGCACGAGGATAATCCTGTGACATATATCCGCCTATTCTGAAATTTGGTCCAGAGTCTGTTCCTTTATATGGAGTTTCAGGGAACTTACCTCTAAGCTCTTGTATTATAGTGTCTTCAGGCACTACTAATTCTGCATGTGGCAGAACAATTGGGACATACAAAAAGAAAGGGTTATTTTTATGCTGTTCAATGAATTCAAGCGTTTTACTTTGTATCAAGTCTTGAGAATAGGAGCCAAATCCTCCATCGTTGTTATCAGGTAAATAAACTTTGGTATCATTTTCCCAGAGGTGACCCGGATAGTAGTTGTGTGCCAATCGCTGACAATTGTATCCAAAAAAATGGTCTACATACTGGTTAACCGGGTCTCCTGTAGATCCCGGATACCCTAATCCCCATTTTCCAAAAACACCGGTTATATAACCAGATTCTTTGAATAATTTGAATAAAGTATAAGTATCTGCAGGGAGTGGGGCTTGTCCTTCAGGTTGTATTTCTCTATTGCCTCTGATTGGCGCATTACCTGTGTGTAATCCGGTTAACAGACTAGCTCGCGAGGGTGCGCTAACAGTTGTTCCTGAATAACTTCTTGTGAATCTTGTTCCTGTTAATGCAAGTCTATCAATATTAGGCGTCTGAAACTTATCCTGGCCATAGCAACTAAGATCACCATACCCCAAATCATCGGTTAGAATAAAAACCACATTCGGTTTGTCTTGTGAATAAATAGATGTGATAGCAGCTAATCCGAGAGCAGTGGTTGCTAGTTTAATTTTAGACATGATATGTTTTGTTAATTTAATAATTAACAAAGATATAATATTTTTCTTTAAGAAAATGTATGCTAAAAATTAGTTCTATTATTAAAGTACTATATTGGGTTGTGGAAAATATACACGAAATGTGAGATACTGTAAGAATAGATAGCTTAATTTGGCAGGTTTCCTATTTTTGTAAAGGATTATTGAATTAAAAATAGAATTACGCGCATTGATTTTTTATTTAATCCAACCAAAACCTTAACTATGTTTTTATTTTTTCGTAGTGAATACGAGATCTTAAAAACATAGTTTTTTTATTTATAAGTGATACCTTTGAAAAAAAACATTGTTATGGGATATGAAATTGAGAGGAAATTTCTGATTAAAGGGGATTTTAAATCACAGGCATATAAGAGTTTCAGGATAAAACAGGGATATTTATCTCTTTCCGGAGTAAGTGTTATTCGCGTCAGAGTAAAAGGTGAAAAGGGTTATATCACAGTAAAAAGTGCTCTTGCAGAGGGTATGTTGACAAGACATGAATGGGAATATGAAATACCTGTTGTTGATGCTGAAGAGATGCTTAACTTATGTGAAGAGGGTATAATAGATAAAACCCGCTATCTTATAAAAGCAGGTGATCATATATTTGAGGTAGACGAATTCTATGGGGAGAATGAAGGTCTGTTGATTGCTGAAGTAGAACTAAAAGAGGAAAACGAAAACTTTGAAAGACCTGAATGGTTAGGGGCAGAAGTTACAGGAAATGTTAGATATTATAACTCATTCCTGTCGATCCACCCCTTTAAATCATGGAGTAAATTGTAATTTTATTCTATTACAGTTACCCAGCCATATTTGTCAGGTTCGTCACCATACTGTATAGCACGAAGTTTTTGATATAACTTTTCGCTAATAGGACCAGCTTTGCCATCCTTACTAAATTGATAACTTTTATTTTCACTTAGGTCATCTATTCGTAAAATAGGACTTATAACAGCGGCAGTTCCACATGCTCCTGCCTCTTCAAATGTTGCGAGCTCCTCTTCAGGTATTGGACGTCTTTCAACTTTCAGTCCCATATCCTCAGCTAACTGCATAAGACTCTTATTAGTTATAGATGGTAAAATGGATGTTGATTTTGGAGTAATGTATGTATTATCTTTTATTCCAAAGAAGTTAGCGGGGCCACACTCATCGATATATTTTTTCTCTTTTGCATCCAGGTAAAGAACAGCTGAGTAACCCAGCTCATGCGCTTTTTCCCCGGCAACCAGGCTCGCAGCATAGTTTCCACCTACTTTATAAGTGCCTGTACCAAGTGGTGCTGCACGATCGTATTCCCGCAATATTACCATAGGTGTAGGTTTAAATCCTTCCTTAAAATATGGACCTACAGGAGTAACAAATATAATAAAAGTGTATTCTGTTGCAGGCTTTACTCCTACCTGTGCACTAGTTCCAATTAGTAATGGACGAATATATAGTGATGCGCCACTTTCGTAAGGTGGTACAAAGCGAGCATTTTTTTTGACAGCCTGAATCACCATTTCTTCAAATAGCTCAACTGGTAGCTCAGCCATCATTATACCTCTGCAGGATGATTGCAACCTTAAAGCATTCTCGCGCATTCTGAAAACACGAATTTTTCCATCTTTACCTCGGAATGCTTTTAATCCTTCAAATACTTCCTGTCCATAGTGCAGACAAGTTGCAGCAATATGAAGATTAATAAACTCTGATGTTTCTGATACGGGATCACTCCATTTTCCTTCCTTGTAGTAACTGCGTATGTTGTAGTCGGTTTTCATGTAGCCGAATGATAAATTCGACCAGTTTATAACATCCATCTCAATAAAATTTAGTATTTGAAATAAAATTGTGCAATTACAAATGTATGAATATATTTTCAAAAACCACTTTTTTAACAATATTAATAAGTAATTTCGTATCTCGGTTATGATTGATCAAAATACAATAAGTCGTATACAAGACGCTGCACAAATTGTTGATGTAGTGTCTGATTTCGTGACACTTCGCAGGAGAGGTGTTAATTTGGTTGGATTGTGCCCTTTTCATGAAGACAGAAACCCCTCTTTTTATGTATCTCCAGCTAAAAATATTTGCAAGTGTTTTGCTTGTGGAGAGGGAGGACCGCCTATTCACTTCATAATGAAGCATGAACAGTTGTCATATTATGAAGCATTAAAATATCTTGCACGCAAATATAATATAGAGGTAGTAGAAAAAGAGTTTACTGACGAGGAAAAACAGGCTCAAAGCGATCGGGAGAGTATGTTTATCCTTAATGAATACGCTAGAGATTATTTTCAGAAAACATTGCATGCACATCCTGAGGGTAAGGCAATTGGACTCTCATATTTTCGCGAGCGGGGATTGAGGGATGACATTATAAATAAATTTCAATTAGGTTATAGTCTTGAACAGAGGGATGCTTTTTCTGTTGAGGCGCAAAAAGCAGGATATTTACGTGACTACCTATTAAAAACTGGTCTCTCCACCGGTGGAGAGAATAATCAGCCACTTTATGACAGATTCCGGGGAAGAGTAATTTTTCCGGTTCATACATTGTCAGGAAAGGTTGTTGCATTTGGAGGACGTATTCTTAAGAAAGCTGAGAATACAGGAAAGTATGTGAACTCTCCTGAAAGTGAAATATATTCAAAGAGTAAAGAACTTTATGGTATTTATTTTGCTAAGAATGCAATAATTAAACAGGATAAATGTTTTCTGGTAGAGGGGTATACAGATGTTTTATCTATGCATCAGGCAGGGATAGAAAATGTTGTTGCATCTTCAGGTACCGCTTTAACAAGTGGACAGATTCGTATGATTCGCCGTTTCTCAAATAACATAACTGTTATTTATGATGGTGATACTGCGGGTATAAATGCTGCTATAAGGGGGATCGACCTTTTACTGGAGGAGGGAATGAATGTTAAGGTTGTTATGCTCCCACAAGGAGAGGATCCCGATTCATTTGCGAAAAAACAGAATGCAGAGAGTTTTAAGAGATTTATAGACTCCAATGAGAAAGACTTCATCCGTTTTAAAACGGAACTATTAATAGAAGAGGTTGGAGATGACCCTGTAAAAAGGGCAGGGATGATCTCAAATATTGTAAATAGTATTGCGTTAATACCTAATACAATTACCCGATCGGTATATATACAGGAGTGTTCTCAGCTACTAAATATTCAAGAGCTTGTACTGATTAATGAAATAAATAAAATCAGGCAAAGGGTTTGGGAGAGAAAAAGAGATCAAAAAGATAAAGAAATTTCCAAAGCAGGCGAGTTTACAATTGGTGAAAATATAAATAAAACCATTAGTAATAAAGAAACTAAAGAACCGGGAAAGAGTCCATATGATCGTTTTGAAAAAGAGATACTTAGATATATAGTGAGATATGGAAATACTCCATTGTATCAAAAGTTTGACAAACGTAAACGAAAAGAGGGAAACGAAATTATAGAAGAGGACGTTTTAATCGAAGAGGGGCCTGGTGTAACAGAGTTTGTACATTTTGACCTTGAACGCGATAACATTAATTTTAAAAACGAACTTTATCAGTTAATGCTTGATGAGGCTGTAAGTAATATTGATACAAAAAATTTTGATTCTGGTAATTTTTTTCTGAATTATCCTGATCCTAAAGTTAGCAAACTTGCTTCTGAACTGCTGAGTGACAGGTATCACCTAAGTAAAATTCACTCAAAAATTTTAGGAGAAGAGGTGGGTGATAAAAACTCTCGTTTATTAGAACAAAACATGCTCCATAGTCATGTTCCCAGGGCAACTACTGAGCTCAAAAATGCTTATATACAGACCAAAATTAATGAACTGAAAGAGGAGATCAAGAAAAGCGATCCGGAAAACTGTTCAGCATTCATTACCAGATTAAAACAGCTTCAGGAGATAAAGAAAGTATTGGCTAAAGAGCTTGGTGAGAGAATTGTATTGAAATATTGATTAGATTAAATTTAAAGACATGTACTTAGAAACACATGATGTAGTAAAGCAATACGCTAATCATTTAGCGTTGAATAAGGTAAGCATAAGTGTACCGAAGGGAACGGTTTTCGGTTTATTAGGTCCTAATGGTGCTGGAAAGACAACTCTTATTCGTATTATCACACGAATAACAGCGCCTGATAGTGGTGATGTTATGATTGAAGGCCGGCAATCTGTTGGGAATGATATTTACAACATTGGATATATGCCTGAAGAAAGAGGACTCTACAAGAAGATGAAAGTTGGCGAACAGGCTATGTATCTTGCACAGTTGCGAGGGATGTCTAAAAAACAAGCTCATCATGAACTTATGGTATGGTTCAAGAGATTTGATATTATGGATTGGTATAACAGGAAAGTTGAAGAACTGTCTAAAGGAATGCAGCAGAAGGTGCAGTTTATCTCAACCGTAATTCATGACCCAGATCTGCTTATTTTTGATGAACCATTTAGCGGTTTTGATCCTGTGAATACAGATATCGTTAAAAATGAAATGCTTAGATTGAAAGATGAGGGGAAAACAATTATTCTATCAACTCATAATATGGAGTCTGTAGAAGAGTTATGTGATAATATTGCTCTTATTAACAAGTCTCAGGTGGTACTACAGGGAAATGTATTTAAAATACGTAAAGATCACAGACCAAATATATTCAGGTTTAGGATATTTGGAGATGACTTTAATTTGGAGCACCCATCATTTGAGCTTTTATCGAAAGAGCCATACCATGAATTTATAGATCTGAGAATAAAAAAACTAAACGGAATCAGTAATAATGATCTGGCAAAACTTATTTTCGACAATTATGAAGTGGTAAGTTATGATGAAGAACTACCTACCATGAATGATGTCTTTATAAAGACTGTTACCAAAGATAAAAACATTAGTACATTATGAGTAAGTCAACTATGAACAGATTAAGCTTAATAATTCAACGAGAGTATCTTACAAGAGTAAGGAAAAAATCCTTTATAATTCTTACAGTACTTATGCCATTTCTTATGGTGGCAATATCTCTGGTTCCATTTTGGCTATCAACGCTGAATGACGGGAGTATAAAAAATGTTGCAGTAATTGATAACACCGGAATATATGCACCATTATTGAAGTCAACTGATCAATATGATTTTCAGATTATAGGGAGTGCAGAATTACAGGATTCAGAAAGCAGGTTAGGTAAGGATTTATTTGCTATCCTGCAAATTACAAATGATTTAAGCAAAGATCCACGCGCTGTATCACTTACATCAGAAAAGCAATCACCAATGGAATTGCAGTCACTTATAGAGAGAACCTTAAATGAGAAGTTGACAGAGCAAAGGCTTGATGAGCTCTCAAATTCAAGTAATGTTGACAGTGAGGCAATTAGTCAGGTTCGTAATATTCTTGAAAACTCATCAGGAGTTAGCCTTAGAACTCTGCGTATGGGTGATGACGGTAGTGTAAAAGAGTCTTCAACTGAGATAGCCAGTATAATCGGGATGATGTTTACAATTCTGATCTATATGTTTATACTACTATACGGCAATATGGTTATGCAGGCTGTTCTAGAAGAAAAAAAGAGCAGAGTTGTCGAAGTAATGATTTCTTCTGTTAAGCCAGTTAATCTGTTGATAGGAAAGGTTGTAGGTATAGGATTAGTTGGACTTACTCAATTAGCAATATGGGGTATAATGACTTCAGTTCTTTTTACTGGAGTATCTTTCTTTATTGCAAATCCTGAACAGGCAGTAGCTGTATCCTCCGAAATGAATGATTTCAATATTGAAGGAATCCTGAATTCAATAATGAGTATAAACTGGCTGGAGCTACTCTTTTATTTTATATTGTTTTTTATTGGAGGGTATGTATTGTATGCCTCAATTTTTGCAATGTTCGCTTCAGCTGTTGACAGTGAAGAGGATACAAGTCAATTCATGACACCGGTAACTCTCCTTATCGTCTTTGCTTTCTTGGCAGGATTCTATAGCGTAAGCAACCCTGATGGTCCTTTGGCATTTTGGACTTCTTTAATACCATTTACTTCTCCTATCGTTATGATGGTAAGGATTCCATTTGGAATTCCATTTTGGGAGGTCCTTATGTCTCTTGTGTTGCTTTATGGTACATTCATATTAATTTCGATATTTGCTGCAAAGATATACAGGGTTGGTATTTTAATGTATGGTAAAAAACCATCAATTCAAGAAATGATGAAGTGGGTTACATATAAATAAAACAACAAAAGTCTGCCCTAATGACGTAAAAAAAAGAAAAAAGATATATATTTGCAAAATAAATAGCAAATGTCAACCTAAATAGTCATTTGTTGAGTATAATCTTAAAACACTTGCCTGGTTCTGTGGGATCACGCAAGTGTTTTTTTAAAATGGATTATTATGAGATTCGAAAAAATGCATGCCGCAGGCAATGATTATATTTATATAAATCTTTTTGAAGAGAAGGTGGAAAATCCAGGTGAGCTATCAATAAGATTGAGTGAAAGACATTTTGGTGTTGGAAGTGATGGAATCGTTCTTATAGGTCCTTCAGTTCAAGCTGATTACTCAATGTTGATGTATAATGCTGATGGTAGTGAAGGTTTGATGTGTGGTAATGCCGCACGTTGTGTAGGTAAATATTTGTATGAAAGAGGTATGACTAGTAAAAATGAGATTAGTCTAAGTACAAAGTCGGGCATAAAGCATCTATCACTTAAGATTAATAATTCTACAAATAAAGTAGAACTGATTCAGGTTAATATGGGTAAAGCAATTCTTTCAGCAAAAGATGCCGGAGCTAAAGGATATTTTCAGTTAGCTCTAAATGAAATGATTGATTATCCGATCCAGTTCGATGAGCAGAAATATCGAATTACATTTGTTTCGATGGGTAATCCACATGCGGTAATATTTTTGCATAATATTGAATCCTTAGAAATAGAGAAAATCGGACCAAAGATTGAACATCTAAATCTATTTCCCGATCGAACAAATGTTGAATTTGTTGAAGTAGTTGATTCAAAACATATAAAAATGAGAGTTTGGGAAAGAGGAAGTGGCGAAACCTTTGCATGTGGAAGTGGTGCTTGTGCTGCAGTTGTGGCAGGTAACATTATAGGAAAATGTAAATCCAAAGCAAAAGTAAATATGAGAGGTGGGCAACTTGAAGTGTTATGGGATAAGGCATCAAAAGAAGTTTATCTTACCGGTGATGCTCATTTTGTATATAAAGGAGAGATCTGATGTTTAAAGTAAACGAAAACTATTTATTTCTTAAAGAGAGCTATCTTTTTAGCACGATAGCAGAAAAAGTGGAAAAATACAAAACCACTAATCCGGGAGCCGATCTGATACGTCTTGGTATAGGAGATGTAACCTTGCCCTTGCCCCCTTCAGTAATTAAAGCTATTCATACTTCTGCAGATGAGATGGGAAGTAGGGAAACATTCAGGGGGTATGGTCCGGAGCAAGGTTATAGCTTTTTGAGGGATAAAATCGTAGAGATTGATTATCTGCAAAAAGGAATAGAAATTGCAAATGATGAGGTGTTTATAAGTGATGGATCTAAAAGTGATACAGGTAATATAGGAGATATTTTAGGAGAAGAGAATGTGGTTGCTATAACTGATCCTGTATATCCTGTGTACCTGGATACAACTATAATGAGAATTGGGAAATCTAATAAGATTTTATTACTGGAATGTGAAGAAGATAATGGCTTTCTCCCTCAATTACCCAAAGAGCATGTTGATGTTGTATACCTCTGTTATCCCAATAATCCAACTGGAACTGTAATGACTAAGTCTGAGCTAAAAAGGTGGGTAGACTGGGCGTTGGAGAACAACAGCCTAATACTTTTTGATTCAGCATATGAGGCTTATATTCAGGATGAAAATGTGCCTAAATCAATATATGAGATAGAAAATGCCGAAAGGTGTGCAATAGAATTCCGATCTTTTTCAAAAAATGCAGGGTTTACTGGTCTTCGCTGTAGTTACACAGTAGTTCCCATGTCGCTTAAAACAAAACTGGCAAATGGAACAGAGATCAATATAAATAAATTGTGGAACCGCAGGCAGTCTACCAAATTTAATGGTACTCCATACATTGTGCAGCGAGCAGCAGAAGCAATCTATACTACAGAAGGTCAGAGAGAAGTTAAAGAAATGGTGGCTTACTACATGAACAATGCCAACATTATTCGTCAAGGATTGATAAATAAAGGATGGAGAGTCTTCGGTGGTGAAAACTCTCCATATGTGTGGATGAAATGTCCAAATGGCCTTGATTCCTGGGAATTTTTTGATCACCTCCTAAATAAATGCCATATAGTTGGTACTCCAGGTGTTGGATTTGGCTCAAAAGGTCAGGGTTATTTCCGTTTAACAGCTTTCAATAGTCTTGAAAAAACAGTTGAAGCTGTGGAAAGGATTATTTCAGTCCAATAGAATTTCTTATCAGAACCGGCAATAGTATACAAATGTGCCTATTTATAATTAGTTTCATAGCTAAAACAACATTTTTCTACTTAGTTATTGCTATTGAAGCTTAATACAGTGATTACTACCTTTGTTTCAATAATATGTTATTTAAATATATAGAGTTGAGACCGGTAAAACATGCTTATCGGTCTTTAGTTTCTTATTAATAAGTTGATTGTTTGAGAGTAGTTGTACCAACGATTATATTATTGATATTAGCTGTTTTCTCACTATTCGTGGGAGTAGCAGATATTACTGTTGCTGACATAATCAATTGGGATGTTGAGAAAATATCTCTGATTTCAATAAGCAGGATTCCAAGAACTGCTGCACTAATATTAGCTGGAGTTGGAATGAGTGTTTCCGGTGTTATAATGCAACAGATGACACAAAACAAATTTGTATCTCCCACAACTGCAGGTACACTGGAAGCTGCAAAAATGGGGCTTCTGATTTTCTTTATTTATACTTCTGCCGCTGGTATGGCATTAAAACTGTTATCAGCCTTTTTGTTTACATTTCTTGCAAGTATAGTTTTTCTGGCAATAGTACGGAAGATAAAGCATAGGAATGTAATATTTGTTCCGTTAGTTGGACTTATGTTCGGTGGTATTATTGGCTCCATATCCACATTTCTTGCTGTACGATTGAATATAGTTCAAGACTCTAATGCATGGATGATGGGCGATTTCTCAGGTATATTACAGGGACGCTATGAGCTGATCTATCTCTCTTTACCTGCAATTGTCATTACCTATCTTTATGCTAATAAATTTACTGTTATAGGAATGGGTGAGGAGTTTTCAAAGAACCTGGGACTTAACTACAACTCAATAATGAATATTGGTCTGTTCTGTGTTTCACTGACAGTCAGTTCAGTTGTTATCACTGCAGGTGCCATTCCATTTCTAGGGCTGATAATACCAAATGTAGTCAGTTTAATATTTGGAGATAATCTTAAGAAAACATTACCCCTGGTAGCATTAACCGGAGCAATTTTCCTATTGATTTGTGATGTTTTCGGCAGGATAATAATATATCCGTATGAGGTACCGATAGGGGTTACCGTCAGTATTTTTGGTGCAATTATTTTTCTATTTTTATTATGGAAAAGGCGTTAGTTATAAGAAGAAACCTTATAATTGCACTGATATTACTGATTGGAAGTGCACTGCTTTTTCTGTTCTACAAAATGGGAAACAGTTGGGAGTTTGCCATCCGTTTCAGGGGAATTAAGGTGGTTGCAATAATTGTAGTTGCCGGATGTGTTGCATTTTCATCAGTCACTTTTCAAACTCTAACAAACAACAGGATTCTAACTCCCTCAATAATGGGCTTTGAATCGTTATATCTTCTAATTCAGACTATTATTGTATTTGTTTATGGTGATCAGACATTTAAAGTCCTGAGCCATTTCAGCAACTTCGCCATTTCAGTAAGCGGAATGATAATCTTTTCTTTTTTGCTCTATTTGATGATTTATAAAAAGGGAAAAGATAATCTTTACCTTCTCTTACTGGTAGGAATAATACTTGGAACACTCTTTTCAAGTTTAAGCTCATTCATGCAGTTGCTCATTGACCCAAATGATTTTTTTATAATTCAGGGGAAGATGTTTGCTACATTCAATAAGATAAACAATGGTCTGCTTTGGCCATCATTAACGATAATGGTCATAATTCTTTTTATTGGATTCAGGATGTCAAAGTACCTTGATGTACTGGCATTGGGAAGAGATCAGGCTATTAATTTAGGACTAAACTATAATAGAGTAGTAAAGTTTTTTCTTGTTTTTATTGCAATATTAGTTTCTGTCTCCACTGCTTTGGTGGGACCAATTACTTTTTTAGGGCTGCTGGTAACAAACTTAACATATGAGCTGTTTAAGACCTACAAGCATAGTGTCATAATTATAGCTTGTTTTTTAGTATCTGCAATTTCATTGCTTTTAGGGCAGTTTATTATGGAAAGGGTATTCAACTTATCTGTTCCAATAAGTGCAATAATAAACATTGTAGGAGGATTCTATTTTATGTACTTACTTTTAAGAGTTAAAAAATTATGATTGAAGTTCAGGAAATCACAAAACAATATGGTGATAAAGTTGTACTCGATAAGGTGGGTCTGCAATTTAACAAAGGAAAAATTACTTCACTAATTGGAGGTAATGGTGCAGGCAAGAGTACTTTATTATCTGTAATAAGCCGTCTACTGTCACAAGATGGAGGCGTAGTCTTAGTAGATGAAAAGAATGTAACCGAATACAAAAGTAAGGTGCTGGCTCAACGACTCTCTATACTAAAGCAGTCGAATCATGTGAGACTAAAACTAACTGTTCGTGAGCTTGTTTCGTTCGGAAGATTTCCTTATTCACAGGAAAAACTTAATAAAGAGGATATTCTGATGGTTGACAGGGCCATAGATTTTCTCAATCTTAAGGATATAGAGAATTCATATATTGATGAACTGAGTGGAGGTCAGAAACAGCGAGCCTACATGGCTATGGTTGTTGCTCAGGATACAGAGTATATTTTGCTGGACGAACCTCTTAATAATCTTGATATGAAGCATTCGGTGCAGACTATGAAAATAATGCGTAAGCTTGCAGATGAGCTTGGTAAAACAATAATCATAGTATTGCATGATATAAATTTTGCCTCTCACTACTCTGATTACATTGTTGCACTGAAAGAGGGTAAAATTATTTATCACGACACTACAGAGAATATAATCAGAGAAGATGTCCTGAGAGATGTTTTTGATATTAACATAAAAATCTGTGAGTTTGAAAGTAAAAGAATCTGTAACTATTATTAATATTTAAACAGTATGAAAAAAAATATATTTTATATCGGATTAACTTCATTATTAATCATTGGGTTAATCCAGACAGGTTGCACAGTAGGCAGTCAAAAAGGAGATACGGATGATAATACCAATGGAGAGAAAATAGAAATCACTCATGCATTAGGTACAACCGTAGTTAATAGTAACCCTCAAAGGGTGGTGGCACTCGATTTCTCTGTACTTGAGAATCTCGATTATATGGGTATTAAACCTGTTGCAATACCAAAAAGCTCTATTCCTGCCCATCTTAGTAAATTCAAAGATGATCAATCGGTAGTAGATGTTGGGAGCTTAACCGAAGTCAATCTAGAAAAAATAAATGAAGTTCAGCCTGATCTGATTATTATGAGTCAGCGTCTACTGGATTTTTATGATCAACTATCCTCAATTGCACCTGTTTTGTATCCAGAAACTGTAGATTCAGATAACTTTATGGCAGTTTTTGAAAAGAATCTTGATAACCTGGCACTTATCTTCAATAAAAAGGATGAGGTTGAGAAAGCAAAAAGTGATATCAGGAAAAAGGTTGAAGAAGCAAAGAAAATAACAACAGCTTCCGACGACAGAGCTTTAATCCTGTTGCATAATCGCGGACGATTCAGTGCATATGGTAGCGGCTCACGATTTGGTCTCATTCACGATGTCCTTGGAGTCGCCGAAGCAGCTGAGGGATTAAGTGTACACAGGCATGGTAATCCTGTATCCAGTGAGTTTATTCAAAAAGCAGATCCAGATATTATTTTCATTATTGACAGAAGCAGAGTTGTAGAAAATAATACAACAAATAAGGAGGAAATTGAGAACTTGCTGATAAAAGAGACGAAAGCTGCAAAGAATGATAGAATATATTATCTGAACCCCGAGGTTTGGTATCTTGCAGGAAGTGGTATCACTTCTGTAAATATCATGATAGACGAGGTGGTACAGGCTTTTTAATTAAATTTGCATTTAATATTAATTCTATAATAAGTGCAATTGACAAATGAAAATGAAGATTAGTCCAAAACTGAAGTTTACAATTTTATTCTGTTTAAGTATATTTACACTGACTGTTAAGGCTAAAACTGTCACTACTCCGAAAATAAAGCCATCACAGGAATGGATTGATCAGAAATTTTCAATGTTTATTCATTTTGGTCTCTATTCTGTATATGGAGGCGTTTATGAGGGAAAATCAGTAGAACGAGGTTATAGCGAACAGATACAGTCATTCGCGGGAATATTCAGTGACTGGTATGGAGAGACGGCTAATGAATTCAATCCTTTGAAATGGAATCCCGATAGTGTTGTATCCCTTGCTAAACAAGCAGGGATGAAATCTATAATTTTTACCTCAAAGCATCACGATGGTTTTTGTATGTATCACTCAAGATATACAGAATTTAATATTGTTGATGCTACACCATACTCTAGAGATTTAATGAAGGAACTTGCCGATGCTTGCCGGAGAGGAGGTATAGGCTTTGGGGTCTATTATTCGCTGATCGACTGGCATTATCCGCACGCTTATCCTATCTCGAGTCACAATGCGGATCCTCTAACTGATGAGCATTACGAATTCAACATGAAACAGATTGAGGAAATTATGACCAATTATGGAGATATATCAGAAATTTGGTTTGATATGGGATCTCTTACACCTGAGCAAAGTAAAGGTCTGTATGAGTTGGTTAACCGTTTGCAGCCTGACTGCATGATTAGCGGGAGGTTAGGTAATGATTATGTTGATTTCGCAGTGATGGCTGATAATGAGTACCCTGATTATAAAATGGGTATACCCTGGCAAACTGCAGCTTCAATTTTTAACGAAACTTGGGGATACAGGTCATGGCAGGTTCGAGGAGATCTACAAGAAAAGAGAGAAGAGAAAATATCTAGTTTGATAAAAGTGATAAGCAGAGGTGGAAACTATCTTCTCAATATAGGTCCTCGTGGCGATGGTTCTATTGTTGAATTTGAAAGAGATGTGCTTCTTGGAGTTGGAAACTGGATAAGTAAAAACAGTGAAGCAATTTATGGTTCTGAAGCAAGTCCTTTTCATACTCCTTTTGAATGGGGTGATATCACTTATAATAATGATAAAATTTACGCTTTTATAAGCAAAATGCCGGCCAATTCAAAGATAGAATTGTCAGGTTTCAAAGGTAAAGTAAAAAGTGCGGAACTGTTGTCAACCGGTCAACCTCTTTTTTTCTCTCAAAAAGGAGACAAATTGATAATTAATGCGGACATGGGAATTAACAATAGAGGTATTGATACTGAAGCTGTATCGGAGGCTGAATTCCCTGTAATTAAAATAAGCTTTGTAGACGGTTTTACTATTAATCCATCTATAATTGTCAATGATGGGAAATTAATCCCTGGTAATAGTATGCCTGTTTTTGGCCATTCAAGTTTGAATTACTATGCTGGCTACAAGAGCCTGACAGGTTACAACTGGGCATTTAAAACAGGAAGAAAAAGTATTATCCCTAAACTAAGTTTTACAGAAAGTGAAGTTGGGCGTAGCTTAAAACTTAATATAGATGGTGAAAGTCAAATAGTTACCCTTAAGCCATCTGGAGAGAAAACTATTACTACACCAAAAGGCTCCGTAATGTGGGGCAAACTATACAGAAAACCGGGCAAGGGAGTTTTTGGAAATCTCGAAGAAGAGGGTTTGGATTTTGTTTCAGTTGGTCAACTCTCAGAAGATCTAAAGACCGTTTGGAAGGAGGTTATAGATTATAAATATGGAGAAAAGTATCAGGAGAAGATTTCACCCAGACAAAGTTTCATATTACTGCAGGAAATAGAGTCTGATCGCAATCAAACCATAGCTGTGAGATTAGGCTCAGGCAATGGAGCATATATAATACTAAATGGCAGATATATAACTGCTCACTTGTCTCCAAAACGATTAAAGTATCAGGAAGAGATTGTGCTGCTTCCTTTAACCAAGGGAAAAAATCAACTTATTGTAAAATATTATAACGGTTACGAAAAAGAGTTATCTTACAGTATCACTCCTCTAAACGAATGGACTATTTTTGAGAACAACTTAAGTAGTTATAATTTACAAGAAAAAGAGTATCACACAATATCTCTCACTGCTGAAGACGCAGAATCTTATGTTTCACCTATCCGAATGAACAATATCGTAATAGAATTGAATTAATTAGGTAGTTTTATTTATTCCAACTCATTGATTATCTTTGCTGCAAATAAATCATAGCAACAGAATATGAAACCACTATTTATTCATTACCCCAAATGCGGCACATGTCGCAAAGCTTATAAATGGCTTGAAGAAAATGGCATTGAAGTAGAATCCCGTCATATAGTTGAAAATAATCCCAATAAAGAAGAACTTTCTGAATGGATAGATAAGAGTGGGCTGCCTATCAGCAGATTTTTCAATACTTCAGGGATTATTTACAGGGAAAATAATCTAAAAGAGAAGGTTAATTCAGCATCTCGCAATGAATTACTGGAAATACTTGCTTCGAATGGGATGGTAGTCAAACGTCCAATTGTAGTAGGTGATGATTTTGTACTTGTTGGATTTAACGAGAAGCAATGGTCCGAGAAGTTACTTTGAAAACCATTTTATAGACGTGAAGAGAATCATTATACAAATCGCTTAAACATGAAAATTGGAAATTTAGAATTTCCTGAAAGGCCGGTTTTTCTGGCACCTATGGAAGATGTAACTGATATTGGTTTCAGATTGTTATGCAGACAGTTTGGAGCTGATATGGTTTATACTGAATTTATTTCAAGCGATGCACTTATACGAGAAATAAAAAAAACCAAACGTAAAATACTTTTCAGTGAAGAGGAGCGGCCTATAGGTATACAAATTTATGGCTGCGACCCTGATACTATGGTCGAGGCTGCAAAAATATGCGAAGAGGCAGATCCTGACATTATTGATATCAATTTTGGCTGTCCGGTAAGAAAGATAGCCGGTAAAGGAGCAGGATCAGGGATGATGCGTACTCCGGATATAATGCTAGAGATCACCGAGAGAGTTGTAAAAGCAGTAAATAAACCGGTGTCTGTTAAAACCAGACTTGGCTGGGACGATAATTCAAAGATAATTGTACCTCTTGCAGAACAACTTCAGGATTGTGGTATCGTGGCTTTAACAATTCATGGTCGCACCCGTTCACAGATGTATAAAGGTGATGCCGACTGGTCATTGATCCGCGAGGTTAAAAATAATCCAAGGATGCATATTCCAATAATAGGCAATGGTGATGTTACTTCACCTGAAATTACCAAACAACGATTTGAAGAAACAGGTGTTGATGCAATAATGATTGGTCGTGGAAGTATAGGAGCTCCCTGGATCTTTGAGGAGATAAAATACTTCCTTGAAAAAGGTGAGCATATGCCTATGAAATCATTCAGCTGGTATCTGAATGTATTAAAACAACATGTTCAGGAAAGTGTAAACAGGTTAGATGAGATGAGAGGTATCCTGCATATGCGCCGTCACTTGGCAGCTACACCTCTATTCAAAGGTATACCTGACTTTAAATCCACTCGTATAGCGATGCTTAGGGCAAATACACTGGAAGAGTTGTTCTCAATTATGGATGAAATTCCTGTTAAGTATGAGGACTATATACAATCCAGCTTTGTGAAATCAGAAGAATTGATGGTGTAATATTTTACACCATCAATTTTATTTAGTCATTATATTTCTAATACTTTCACCACGAATATCATCATACATTTCAAAGCGATGTGATTTTTCACGGCTATCAACAGAAATTTTTTCGTTTATCTGAGTAGAGCGGAATGGGGTTGAAATAGCACTTGCTGAACGCGTAAACGATGTTTGCCCTGTAATGAGTGATAAAGCTTTTCCAAGTAAAGGATCATTAGTATCACCAAAGCTATAGAGATATAGATTTTCAAACTCATCAATTTCATAATCCGGAGTGAATCCAGCAGTAAAATCTGAAAAGCCAAGGCTATTTGCGAATTTCACTACAATAGGTTGCATTCCCCATTTATTTTTTGGATCATCATCTTCGTATATTGTAATTGAACCTACATTTTTTCCATATGTAGTTTCCCCGATAAGGATCACATCCATATAAGGTTTTAGTCCGTTTATGATAAATTCACTGGCAGAAGCTGTCCATCCCGAAGTTAACACATATAACCTGGGTAAATTCATTTCAGGGATAGCAACTGTTGTACCTATAATCTTGTCGATAAAATAATCCTTATTATAGTTTGCTCCCTCTTCCTTAATGAGAGCGTTGTGCAGAATAGAATTATATTGTGATGTAGTAAGTACATTTTTTGTTGATCTGTTTTTCACTAAAGCACTTGCAAGTGCGATAGCTGAGGAGACTGCTCCACCACTGTTATATCGAAGGTCAAGAACCATCTCATTTACACCCTTAGATTTAAAATTGCTAAGCTTGCTAATTAGTTCTTTATCATAATTGTTACTTTTATCTCCATTATCCCTTGCAAAGAAGTTATAAACAAGATATCCTATTTTATTATTAGCTACTGTATAAATGGTATCAAGATAAATAGGGTTTTCGGCAAAGTAATTATGCATATTTATGGTTACATCTCCTGAACTCTGGAGTATATACCTTTTCTCTGTCTCATTATAAACAAAATCAGCCATACTCAGTTTCTTTGTCCCGGTACCGCCAAAAAGATTTTTATAGTTGTCAGCGGTAATATTTTGTCCATTAATTTTAGTAATAAACCTGCCTCTGTTAATACCTTTAAGCTCTGCATCTGTTCCATGCATTGCATAAAGAACTAAAGCGTAGTATTGCTTAAGGGTAGCATCTGTACCTACTAAAATATATTCAAAACCTATTTCATGAGAAGCAACTCCGCTCAGATTGCCTAATAATTCAGTATAATCTTCCTGAATCCAGGAGAAGCGGTCTCCATCCGGATTTGATGTTTTATTATATTTATAAAGTATTGATTCGAAAAAGTCTTCCGGATTTAGTGAATAGTTAGGACTCTTAGAAAGCTTGTCGTTCCATAGATAATAAACCGACATATTATCATAAATCCAACCATTTACATATTTATAATCTGATATTACGTCAGAGGTTATGATCTCTGCCTTACCTGAGTTATTTGCATTCTCGAAAGTGACTATGGAGCCATCTTCCAAAGTAGCAGTAGCAACCGGAGGATCAACCTGATTGTTAATTATTGCGTTAATAGTTTCAGTATATCCGCTGCTGTATGTTAGTTTAAAAGTTTTTGTTCCTGCATCATATGTTACAGTTTCCAACTCACCTTTGTCATTAATTTTGTCGTTATCATTACAAGATGTGTTTATTAGCAACAATAATGAAAAAACGAGCAGTATGAAATAAGTTCTTTTCATTTGACTTTATTTGTGTGATAAAAATGTTAATATATTAATTGTAATAAAAGATAAGTATGTAGTTGGTAAAAATGAGACTGCGAATGTATTAAATATTTTAATAGAAGTGCACAAATATCAGAATTTTAACTCTCCTTTTCCCTGTCTTATGATATCATGTTCTCCCGTTGAACAATCAATAACCGTGGATGGCTCAATTCCTCCAATACCTCCGTCTATTACTATATCCGCAAAATCCTGCCATTTCTCATGTATCAGTTCTGGGTTAGTTATATATTCAATCTCATCATTTTCATCTATAATTGAAGTACTTAAAACAGGGTTCCCGAGTCTGATAACAATTTCGCGTATAATGTTATTATCCGGTACACGTATACCAACTGTTTTCTTCTTTTTATAAATTTTGGGGAGTGATGATGTGGTAGGTAGAATAAAAGTGAAAGGACCAGGCAGATTTCTTTTCATTAATTTGAATGTCGGGGTATCTACCTTTGCATATTCACTTATAATGCTTAAATCATTGCATATAATGGATAAATTGCTCTTTTCAGGGTTTATTCCCTTTAAGTTGCAAATTTTCTCTACCGCGCGAACATTAAGTGCATCGCATCCAAAAGCATACAATGTATCTGTGGGGTATATCACAATTCCACCATCTTGCAGAGCAGATACTACTTTATCTATCTCACGCGTATTCGGATTTTCATTATATATTTTAATAAGCATAGCTGCAAATATAAACAAAAATAAGTTCCAATCTATTGACTGGAACTTATTTAACTCGAGTGTTAATCTTTTTAACCTCTACTTTAGCTTTCGTCAGAATTTATATTTGCATCGAGTCCGTTACTGTATTGCTTCATTGCACGAAGACTCATACCCATGCTGGAGAAACCTCCATCATTATATAGATTCTGCATAGTAACCTTGCGGGTAAGATCAGAGAACATCACAACGCAGTAGTCTGCTGCATCATCGGCATCAGCATTACCTATTGGTGACATACGTTCTGAGAAATCCATCAAATCCATCATGCCTTTTACACCACTTCCGGCTGTAGTCATTGTAGGTGATTGTGAAATGGTATTTACCCTTACCCCCTTATCTCTTCCGTAGATATATCCAAAGCTGCGGGTGATAGACTCAAGAAGTGCTTTTGCATCAGCCATATCATTATAGCCGTAAAAAACACGCTGTGCGGCAACATATGTAAGAGCAAGAATCGAACCTCCTCTTTCAATAGCATCCATCTTACGTGCAACCTGCATCATTTTATGGAAAGATACTGCAGATATATCAAGTGTTTTCATAAGCATGTCATAATCCAGATCGTCGTATGTTCTTTTCTTACGAACATTTGGAGACATACCTATTGAGTGCAGAACGAAATCAATTTTTCCGCCAAGTATTTCCATTGATTTTGCGAAAACCATCTCCAGATCTTCAACATTTGTAGCATCAGCAGGTAAAATCTCTGCATTTAGTTTTTCTCCAAGCGCAGCTGTTTCACCCATTCGCACTGCTACAGGAGTATTCGACAAAGTGATTATTGCGCCTTCTTCAACGGCTCTTTCGGCCACTTTCCATGCAATTGACATGTCGTTAAGGGCACCAAAAATAATCCCTCTCTTGCCTTTTAATAAATTGTGAGTCATAATTTTTTCAATTTTATTTATCTGATAAAATGGTTTTACCAGTCAAAAATGATTGTTATTTACATAAAACTGCGCAAATGTATAAAAAATGTGCAATAATTAAACACTCATCAGTCAAATAAGTTCTATAATTATATGTAAAAAGCGGAGATTTTACCCCGCTTTATCTAAAATAGAATATCTATTACTATATTTATTCAGTAGTAGCCAATTTATTTTCAACTGTAATTCCTTTCCAAACTAATGCAGAAATTGCTGCACCAAGCAGAGGAGCAACAATAAATAACCAGAGTTGAGTTAAAGCCACACCACCTTCAAAAATAGCAGGTCCTATACTTCGTGCGGGATTTACAGATGTCCCTGTAATTGGAATACAGACAATATGAACCAAGACTAATGCCAGACCAATTGCAAGCCCCGCAAATTTATTCAATCCATTTTTTGCAGTCACTCCAAGAACTACAAGCACAAAAATAAAGGTGAACACTGTTTCCGCAACAAATGCTTCAGCAATCTTACCTTCAGCGAAGCCATTTGCCCCTGTAAGTGTTGTGGTTGATCCGGAATCTTTAGCGAGAAACCACAAAATAGAAGATCCTATTATTGCTCCAATAATCTGAAAAAGCATATACATTAATGCATCTTTGCTGCTCATTCTTCCCGAAAGATACACTCCAAAAGTTATTGCCGGATTGATATGACAACCGGAAATGCTTCCTATCGTATATGCCATAGCTACAACCGATAGTCCAAATGCAAAAGCAACACCCAGAGTCCCAATAGTAAAAAATGGCTGATCAGCCCCTGCAAAAACTGCCGCACCACATCCCATTAATACCAGCACCATTGTACCAATCATTTCTGCTAAATATTTTTTCATAATCATTTGAGTTTTAATGTGAAACATGCTGTATGATGCAAAGGAAATAAAAAATTCTAAACAGATGCTTATAAATTATAATTATTGTGGTTTTAATACTCATATGATGTTATTTAAAAACTCATTAATTGATAGTTAGAGCATACTGTTTGCAGGATTTTACCAATTTTTATGTGAAACCTTTTGAACTTTTAGCCTTATCTTTGTTTAAGATAAGAGGTAAATATTATTATGACAATCACTTATATATATCATAGCTGCTATTTAATTGAATTTCAAGAATTATCTTTGTTATTCGATTTTTATAAAGATGTTCCCCGCAGTGACGGGAAGGAGTGGATTAAAGATTATCTTCTGAATAAAGATGAGGACTTGTACATTTTTTGTTCTCACTCGCATTCAGACCATTTCAATCCTGAGATTTTATCCTGGAGGAAAAATAAAAAAAATATCAAGTATCTTTTTTCTGAAGAGCTGCTTCAAAGTAAGAAAGCTCTTCCTGAAGATGCATTATTTCTCAAGAAAGAGGAGTCATTCAGAGATCATAGAATAAAGGTTAAGGCTTATGGTTCCACTGATGCAGGTTGTTCATTTCTGATCAGCTGCGAGGATAAACTCTTTTTTCATGCTGGAGATCTAAATAACTGGCATTGGAAAGAGGAGGTTAATGCAGAAGAAGCGCTCACTTACGAAAATAATTTCTTGTGCGAACTGGAGCTGCTTTCAGAAAAATCCGAAGATTTATATGTTGCAATGTTCCCTCTGGATCCACGTTTAGGTAACGATTTTATGAGAGGAGGAGAGCAGTTTGTTTCAAGAATAAAAACTGAATATTTTTTCCCAATGCACTTTGGAGAGAATTTTAATCTGGTGAATATGTTTGCAGGAATAGCATCAAAGTATAATTGTAATTATCTGCCTATTAATCACCATGGACAATCATTTAATCTATAAATTGACTAATTTTGTAACAACTCAATTCATATAATTAATGTTCTCTGATTGAATATCATATAAGAGTTAATTATATAATTATAAAAAGAATATGGAAATAAAGGCTAGATTTGATCACTACAATATTAATGTATTTGATCTGAAAAAAAGTATTAAATTTTATGAGGATGCTTTAGGTTTCAAAGAGGTTCGTAGAAAAGAGGCTTCTGATGGATCTTTTATCCTTGTTTATATGGGTGATAACGTAACGGGATTCACACTTGAATTAACCTGGTTGCGTGACTGGGACAGAGCATATAATCTTGGTGATAACGAACAACATCTTTGTGTAAGGGTGGAAGGCGACTATGATGAGATAAGGGCTTTTCATAAAGAGATGGGCTGTGTATGTTACGAGAATCATGATATGGGACTCTATTTTATTAATGATCCGGACGGATATTGGATAGAAATATTACCTTTGAGGAAATAATATTAATCAAATGAGTTTTTTTAATTACAAAAGACGTCCAACTATTGATGTAAAAGTTGGGAATATATACATGGGTGGCAACTATCCGGTTGTTATTCAAACAATGACCAATACAAATACACTCGATACAGAGGGGAGTGTTGCTCAGTGTGAGAGAATTATAGCATCCGGTGCCGACCTGATAAGACTCACAACACAAGGTGTACGTGAGGCTAATAACTTAAAAGAGATACATCAGCAGCTTAGAGATAAAGGGTATAATACCCCACTTTCAGCTGATATTCATTTCAATCCCCGTGCAGCTCTGGTTGCTGCAACAATAGCAGAGAAGGTGCGTATTAATCCAGGGAATTTTGTTGATAAACAAAAGACTTTCGCTGAAAAAGAATATACAGACGAGGAGTATGCTTTGGAACTTGAGAAGATAAGGTCACAGGTAGTCCCTTTCCTGAATATTTGCAAAGAGCATGGTACAGCTGTTCGTATAGGGGTTAACCATGGTTCACTTTCTGATCGTATAATGAACAGATATGGTGATACTCCGGAAGGTATGGTTGAGTCATGCATGGAGTTTCTGAGAATTGCAATAGAAGAAGATTTCAAGGATATTGTTATCTCTATGAAGGCTTCTAATACAGTTCTGATGACAAAGGCAGTACGACTATTAGTAGCTACAATGGATAAAGAAAATATCCATTTTCCACTTCATCTTGGTGTAACAGAAGCAGGAAACGGAGATGATGGGCGTATGAAATCTGCAGTGGGAATAGGAGCCTTACTTGTTGATGGGATAGGTGATACTATCAGAGTATCATTAAGCGAAGAACCAGAAGCTGAAGTACCTGTTGCTCAGAAATTGGTTGAATATATCAATAAGCTTGAAGGACATGAACCAATAGTTTCTGAAGAATATCCCGGTTTCTCTCCATTTTCTATGGATAGACGGGAAACAGACTCTGTTTGGAATGTTGGAGGTGAATATCTTCCTGTAGTAATATCTGACAGGAGCAGGATAAACGATATGTCAATCAACCCACATTTTATACCTGACTATATCTATGTTGGTAATAGAGTGCCTGACAACTTCCCTAAGGGAATGAAATCGATTGTCGATTTTGAAAATTGGGAGAAGAAGATTGACAATTTTCCGCTCTTTACAGTCGACTCTTTAGATAAAATAAAAGATTGTGATTCAGAAGTGAGGTTCCTGCGCCTGTCATTCCCTGAATTGTCAGAGAGAGTTATTGCATTTTTGAAAGTTGTACCTAAAGTAGTTGTTATACTGACTTCTGACCATCAAAATAGGGTAGGTGAGCAGAGAGCATTTTTCCACACTCTTTTAAATGAAGGTTGCAGGGTACCTGTAATTCTCCAGAGCAGTTATAAAGAGGATGAGGCAGAAGACCTGCAGATTAAAGCGGGAGTAGATTTTGGAACAGTGCTTCTTGATGGCTTCGGTAATGGCATCATGATGAGCAACGAGGGTAAACTTGATATTCTTGATGTCGATGCATACTCATTTGGAATCCTCCAGGCAGCACGTGTCCGTACAAGTAAAACAGAGTTCATCTCTTGTCCGGGTTGCGGAAGAACTCTATTTGACCTGCAAACAACAGTTGCACTGGTACAGAAACATTTCTCTCATCTGAAACATCTGAAAATCGGAGTTATGGGCTGTATTGTCAATGGTGTTGGAGAGATGGCTGATGCGGATTACGGATATGTAGGAGCAGAACATGGTAAGATATCCCTTTACCGCAAAAAACAGCTTGTTGCAAAAAATATACCTCAGGCAGAGGCTGTTGAACATCTTATTCA
>NZ_JAQVHI010000019.1:0-38274 GCF_028696275.1 Lascolabacillus sp. | reverse complement strand
CCTTGATTTTCAAGTCGGGGTGGCGGGATTCGAACTCGCGACCCCCTGGTCCCAAACCAGGTACACTAACCGGACTGTGCTACACCCCGAGACTTTCAATAAAAAACGCATCAGAAATATCTGAATGCGGATGCAAAAGTACAACTTATTCTTTTAACAACAAACCTTTTTGGCATTTTTTATTTATAAAATCAGAAAAAACAATCACACTACTCTTTTACTAAGACATGAATGATGTGATTGATTGTTCTGTTTATGAATAAAATGTAATGACTTAAAGCTTTCTAAACCACAGCAATTGATCTAATGGAACATCAAAAGAGAGAGTCTGCCCTCCTTCAATTATATCTCCATTGGCATCAACCCAATTACCCTCTGGAAATCTCACCTCTCTGCTATCTTCTGTGGTAATTATTGGGGCAACAAGAAAATTCTGACCTAACATGAACTGATCCTTGCAATCACCAAATCCTTGATCAGGAAACATAAACTCCATATTGGAGACTATTGGGAGGCCGGTTTTTGCACTCTCCTCGGCCAATTTGACTATTTCAGGAACAAATTTCTGTCGCAACTCAACAGCTTTTTTGACCGCACGAAAATGAACATCGTCAAGTATTCGCCATGGAGCTACTGAGAACTGCATCATTGGCATCAAGGCATGGCATTGTGCAGATCGTACAATCAGTTTAGGATCCAGCTTATCCGAGTCAACATCGATAAATGAACTGTAATCACCTCCACCTATCATATCAGGACAGGAGTATGAGTAGCCCAGCAATCCTGCAGTTGTGATATGTGGAATTAATAACTGTAAATCCTCCCATGTATGATGCTTATCACGAAGTCGCTCAACCAGTGGTTCATTACCCATTTTCCACATTGCTCGATATTCATTGAGAGGGTATTTCAGCCCCAATTCTCCCCATAGTTGTGCATGCTCATTTGAAGTGACATTTTTATATGATAAAACATTGTGTGTATAATACTCCGGATCTCCTGCATCGAGCTTGAATCCATCTATACCATACTCCAACATCATGAAATCGAGCTGCTCTTGAAACCATCCGAGTGCTTCGGGATTAGTGAAATCCATCACCATACTAAATCCATTCCACCATTCAACAATGGCCGGCTTTGTTGCCTTATCCCAGCTTAAATCTAGGTTACCCATATTGTCCATAAGTACCCATTTGTTTTTCATCAAGAAACGTGCCTCTTCAGAGTCAGGTCGAATAAATGGGCATATCCAGATCATAACCTTGAATCCAAGACTGTGCAGTTCGTCCACCATAGCTTTGGCATCGGGAAAGCGATCTTTTCTGAATTCGAACCGGCCATAGTATGGTGCCCAGTTATCATCTATCATAAGTACACCTGGAGGGAATCCATTATCAATTATCTGATGTGCATAATCAAGAATATCCTTTTGATTTTGATTATAAATGAGTTCAATCCATGTGTTATATTGAGGACTGGTAAAAAGTAGCATTTCCGGAAGTTTATTTTTTGGGGGGAAATATTTGCCTGATGCTCCCAGATAGCCCTCTTTTAATGTATTACCATTTTTTTCAAGGTGAATTGGTTCACTATTTTCACTTATAACTATATGTTTTTCCCTAAATTCGAAAGCGAAAGGAGCTTCTGACCAAATATACCTTCCTTTATTGGAGATCAATAGTGGTGAAGCCTGATTCCCATAGGCATTACCATTAAGATTGGCTTTATAACCTTTTTCGAATGGCATTTTCTCACCCTCATTAACAGCTGCTCCATACCATAACTCATTCTCCTCAATTTCTATTATCTGGTTGTAGTCTGTCTGGTTTGCTGAGGTACAAAAAATTAACATCGATGTTAACATCAGCAATGTAGTAGTCTTTGCCAACATCGATAAACTTAGAATTCTTTTTAGCATAATTGTTTAAAAGTATGATTATTATATTTTTTCAAAAATCTTTTCTCCGGAATAATTCTCGCTCATATTTTCTGATGAAACATTGATTGTAATATTCAGATTGTTGTAACCGGTGGAAGCTTCCCAAACGTTATCATTGGCCAATCGTATGGAATAGGCAGGTTTTCCATAAAGCGCAGGTTCAGGGTCCGGCAGATGAAGGTATAGTTTATAATCTCCCTGGGGAATATTAATAGGCAAACCTACCTCTTCTTCAATTATTACATTCTCCAGCGGATGCCAGAAACGAGGTTCAACATCAAGCTGAATCTTGTACTTCTCACCCGATTCAACGTTCTGAAGAATAAGTTCTACTAAACGTGGATTATATAGTGGAGCATAACCCAGGTTTTTAATCGATATACGAGATTTGAAAAGCCCACCCGGCTTAACATTATTGGTATATTCTCCCGATGAAAGTTGAAAACGATATCCCAACTCTCTTTTTATATTATCCATTCCTCCATCTGTAATCCAGGTATTATTCACACCTTTGTAATAATCTTCATTAAGGTATGTCCATCTTAGATAACGCATATCATTTTGAGCCTTTGTGGAAGTAGCAGGGTCAACACCATCAGGTGGGCATGTTTCTCCACCTATAGGTACATAAAGACACTCATTGTTAAGAAAAGCTTTATCCACTACAGGATTCTCATATGTTCCATAATCGGTTGAACTAGCCAGAAAGCAATCGTTATGATGTCCAACCCTTGAGATATCTGATCCTGTGAATGCCTCTTCCAGAGTCAGAGCAGATTTTCGATTAAAGTACTCCTGTTTGTATGCAGGGGTGCGTACCTGAATGGTTCTGTTTTTTGGTACTACCTGAAGCAGCTTTTTTATTACTTCTCGTCTGGCATTTGCATTATAAAGATCATTCGTTGAATAGTACCATTCGCCCCAGGACCCAATAAAGCCTGCCTGAACAGTGGCAATTACATCACTATTTTTTTCAAATATCGGTTTCAGTTGATCGAGGTGCTGTATAATTATTTCGAGCGACGCATCTGGTTCATCCTGTGCCTGAGAATAAGCAAAACGAGGAATTATTTTGATCCCTGCTCTTCTTGTAGTCTCAAAGTCATTATCTATTTCTTTCAGCGCATCGGATGAGAGAGGCTTGTCTTTGAAATTCTTCAGATAGAAATAGCGCATTACGAGAGATATGCCGCTGTTTCTGTAATTTGACACCTGTGTAAAGGATAATGCTCCTGACCCACTACCCGGCTCTATCAGCGAATACTTGTAAAAACCTCTCTCAGGATTTGGGAATATCTCTTCTGTAGGTTGATAGGTAACGCTTTTCAGCTCCCTAACAACTATTTTTTTATCATCTTCTTTACATGAAGTGACTGCCAACAGACAAGACAGTGTAATCAACAAAACATTCATTGTCATTTTCTCAAAGTATTTAAGTTATGGAGTAATGTGGTTTATTATACAAATTAAGCAAATATTATTGAGTTAACTATAATACTATGCTATCCATTGATATTATTAGTTACATAAAATTTCATTGCACAATTTTCCTCTGTAAAAATTATAGTATCTATTTACGATACTATTTTGTTAAAAGCATAAATAAGAATATATTGTTTGTTTATATTTGCATTTAGTTGATTTACTTAACCCTGAAAACATAATGACTACCAGAAGAAATTTCATAAAAAAAGCTGCAATTGGAACTGCTGCTGCATCTGTTGGAGGTGTTTTACCCGGCTTTAGTGCAAAAAGTTATAATAGTATTATTGGTGCCAATGATAAAATCAGAATGGCCGCAATTGGTGTCAATTCACGTGGCAATGCATTGGCAGAAGGTTTTGCCAATGAAAAGAATTGTGAAGTAACCTATGTTTGCGATGTTGATAATCGTGCAATGGATAAATGCTCGTTAACTGTTCTCAAAAATGGAGGTAACACTCCAAAGCAGGAAAAGGATATTCGTAAGCTACTTGAATATAAAGACATTGATGCTGTTTTTATTGCAACTCCTGAACATTGGCATGCTCCGGCTGCATTAATGGCTATGAAAGCAGGAAAACATGTTTACCTTGAGAAGCCTACCGGTCATAACCCCGCAGAGAATGAAATTCTAATGGAAGCTGTAAAAAAATACAAAGTTGTTGCTGCAACGGGTATGCAACGCAGGTCGTGGCCAAACGTTATTAACGCTGTTCAAGAGGTTAGAAGCGGTGCAATAGGTGATGTCTTCTTCAGTAAATGCTGGTATTCCAATAATCGACCCTCAATTGGTGTTGGAAAAGCAACCGAGGTGCCTGAGTGGCTTGACTGGGAGTTGTGGCAGGGGCCTGCACCAAGAGTCTCAAACTATAAGGACAACTATCTTCACTATAACTGGCACTGGTTTTATAACTGGGGAACAGGAGAGGCAGGCAACAACGGTGTTCACTTTATTGATGTTGTACGCTGGGCAATGGGATTAACCTTTCCAACAGCTGTAAATTCGTCTGGTGGCAGATACTATTATAATGACGATTGGGAGTTTCCCGATTCTCAGGTTATTAATTTTGAATTCGGTAATGAAAAATTGATAACGTGGGAGGGCAAGAGTGCTCATGGCAGAGGGATAGAAAACTCTTCTGTTGGTGCAATTTTCTATGGAAGTGAGGGGTCTCTGGTTTTAGGTGGTGGAAATGCATATAAAATATATGACAAAAATGATAAAGAGATAAAAAACGTTACAAGTGATATGGGATTCAATGCAGGTGACACAATCAATCCTACACAACTACTTGACCACTATCATTTTTTGAATTTTCTTGATGGAATTCGTAAGGGAACAGCTTTGAATGCCGATATAAATGTTGGTTGTATAAGCTCAACTTTAGCTTTACTAGGAAATATTGCACAAAGAACTAAAAGCTCATTTATGACCAATCCTGTGAATGGCAGGATACTTGATAATAAAGAGGCTCAAAGCATGTGGGGCCGTGAATATCAGAAAGGTTGGGAAATGACTATTTAGTAATATATTGTGTGATTTCATAAACCCAGATTGGAGTTACTGAAGTTGGCTTAGCTACTGCAGCATGTGCGGCAAGCTGAGCAATCCATGCTTGGTATGGTGTGATTTTATCTGGCACATAACTATTTCCGAGAACTGATTTCCCAAACAACTTCTCATACCAGGTACAGGATGCTGTATATCTTCCATATGTTAATTCTAAATGATACCCATCTCTGCAAAATGTATCTCCCAGACTACTTGACCTGCCATTCTGGATAGCTGTTCCCACAGGTATTACAATATCTATTCCGGCTTTCTCTGCAGCTCTGAAAGAGGCGTCAATTATTGCATTGTGCATCTGGGATTGATAATTATTGTAATTTGCAAAACCTGAATGTGTAGATGACTGTTCATAAGCCCATGTCAGGTGCAATACAAACTGAACATTACTGTTTGTTGCGTTTTTTTTCACATACTCTTTTAGTTCATCGAGATAAGGAAAATATGATTCATAAATTCCAGCTTCTGAACTTACCTGCTGAAATGATATGTAATCCCAATCCTCATCTGTTATTGCATCAATCAGTCTGTAGTCGGGAGTTTCAGTTTTTACTCCATTGACAATCTTTCTATATGAATAGTTACTTGAATTATCCTTTGAATTATTATAATGTGTTTCTAATGAGCAACCTCCAATATACATATTACCAATTACTATGGTATCTCCATTAGCTTCCGCCAGTCCATAAAGGTAGTGCTCTATTGCATCATCTGAAAAACTATTGCCTATGGCCAGAAGCTTAATCTGTTTGCCATATATCGATGTTACTGATATTAGTATAGAAAGTATAAGTATAACAGATTTTCTCATAATCTTATTTTTATCAACTTTGGGTTAAGATCAATTTATTTATTGATGGAAAATAATAGTACTATTTTGTATTAATTGCTAAATTAGAGCTATACTTTTAAAAAACCAATTTTTTATTTAAGACATTTAATTAACCTATGTGCCTCTTCAGCACCTTTTTTATAGGTTTCCTCCATTAAAATAATCTTTCCTTCTTTTCTTTTACTTTCATCAGCTGCTTCAATATATGTGAAGATCTCCAGAGTTTCTTTTTCAGAAACGGGTGATACTCCAGACTTGAAAAACTCCAAAATATTTATTAGTAAAGGCTCATAACCAATATAAGGACCAACATTTAAAACACCCTCGGCAGTAAATGCTTGTCCCCCATATTCAGGTTTTCCTGTACGCATACCTCTAACTGTCCCTATTCTGCCATCCTCCCATAATCCAACTGATATATCTGTTCCCTCTGACGACATCCTATTGACAGCTTTACAACCTTCTCCCATAATAGTAAATAGTGTTTCGACGCCATGTATGCCATACCATGCCAGATCTGCATGAGAAGGCTCATAAGTGGCAGGTGAATAACAGTCAGCACCGATTACTTCACCATAGTCTCCTTTTCTTAGCTTTTGTGCTGCCTCAATATATCTTAATGAAGAGGAAGTAAAGAGTGGTACATTATACTGTTTTGCCAGTTCAAATATAGCTATTGCCTGAGCTAAATTGGCTCCTACAGGTTTATCTATGAATACTGTTTTCCCAGCTTTGAACACTTCATAAGCCTGCTCCAGATGCAAGTTACCATCATTCGTTTCCAGCATAACGAAGTCAACTTTGTTTAATAGATCAGCAATAGAAGGTACTATTTCTACCTCTAATGCCTTTACCTGTTCAATATATTCCGGGATACGTTTGTAACTGGACTCTATAGTTTTTGAACCATAGGGGTAAGCTGCTACAATTCTAAAATCTTTAAATTCCTCCTTTTTATCATCTCCATTTAAAAATCTTGTAAATGCAACTGAATGAGAGGTATCCAGACCAATTATTCCGATTCTATTCTGTGCTTGAGAAACAGTAATAATACCGAATAAAATTGCTATAAACAATGCTTTTGTTTTCATATATTTATCTTTAATACTAATATATGTAGTCTTTTTTCTAATTACTATCAAAATCCAATAGCGATGCACCATTAAGTATTGGAACTCTTATTATCAATTCAAAGGATCTCACAATATGATTAATAACTATTTAATGTAAAAATACAATTTTAACCCATATAAGATTCTTTTCACACTAACATTTTTAAAATTGGTAATTGCAGCGTTAGTATTCTGTTTCTTTCTTTTAAAAACCTCAAATTTAATTATCTTTGCTTTAATAAGTATTTAAACATTTTCTTATCACTTATACCCGATAAGTTAAAAATTACAGTCCGACAATGAGTATTAAACAAGAGAGTGCCTCCGGTTGGCTCAGTAAGAGAATGGCAGGTGCTCGTGGCTATTATATATCTGCCTCTTTTTTCACACTGTTAAGTGCTGGCTGTTTCATAGTCTTCAGCTGGTACTTGTCTGTATTTGCCGCTAATTGGCTCGACAATGGAATTATAGTTCCTGATACATTATTAATTGCATCTGCTTTTCTTGCAGGAAGATATCTGTTTGCTAATATAGAGTCGAGGTTGAATTATAATGCCGGTAATGCTATTGTTGCCAATATTAAAAAGGAGCTTTTCCCGGTTCTTTTACATGACAATAAATTAAGCTCTACCGATAGTGCACTATATGTAACTAAAGTAAGCGATGATTTAAAACCATATTTTTCATTTTTTGTCCCATACTCAGTTGCTACAGTTCTGGTTAGCATTTTATTGCTGGTGATCTGTTTCTTAACAGAAAAATGGGTTGCAATGATACTTATGGTCTCTTTATTCGTAATCCCAATACAGATGGCTGTAATAGGAATAGGTGCTGAGTCAATTCACAAAAAACACACAGATCTTTTTCTGAAATACTCTGCTGTTTTTTATAACAGGATAAAAACTATTGCTGAAACAGTTAACCTGGATAATTTTATACCTCAGTACAAATTCCTGTCACGTAAAAGTGAAGAACTTAATAAAGCTACAACAGATGTAATGAGGGTAGCTATACTGTCATCAGCTATTCTGGAATTATTTGTAACAATTGCTATTGCGGCAATTGCAATTTATCTCGGCATGAGCTTGATGGGGATAATGAATGGTCCGAATTATGGAATGGGTTATAACTTCGGAACTGCCCTGTTTTTATTGACTATTACACCATACTTCTTCTTCTATATTAGAAAGTTTGTGAGTGCGTATCACGACCGCAATAAGGCTCTGGCAGCAGCAGATTTACTTATGCCTATGCTTAAAAATAAAAATGTTTATATTAAAGATAGCATGGATGAACCCTGTAGTAGTCTTATAATTGAAGATCTTAATTTCTCATATCCCGACTCACCAGTTAAAGTTTTACATAATATCAACCATAAATTTCCGGAAAGAGGACTTGTACTGGTGAAAGGTATCTCCGGTTCGGGAAAATCTACTTTGCTGAAGATCTGTACGGGAAGTCTTCAAGTGAGTGAAGGGATCATTGAAGTGAATGGGAAGGATAATTCCTGGTCACAACAATGGTTGAAAGAAAACAGTTCATATATGAATCAGTTCCCTTTTATTTTTGATGGATCTTTGAGATATAACGTATTCCTGAAAAAAGAGATAGAAAAGGGGATTAATTACCCAGAATTTATGAACAATATTTTAATAAAAAAAGAGAATGGATGGGATACCGAACTCACTAATAATGGGGTACAGTTATCGGGTGGTGAGCGGCAACTTGTCACTCTCGCCAGAATGATGCTCCATCCAAAACCGGTGGCCATTTTGGATGAACCAACATCTAATCTTGACTCTTTAACAACTGAATTGATCATATCTGAGATTGTGAAAATGGCTGAGGAGAGACTAGTGATTGTAGCCTCTCACGAACAGCGTTTTGAATTGTTTGCCGATAATGTTATTAACTTAAATTGGGGAGAGCAGATGAATTATGCGTGATTTTGTTTTTACACATATTATAAAACCTTTCAAGGGCAAATGGCTGAAAGGATTCACTTTGCTGATATTATGGACTATAGCTTTTGTTGCTCTTCCTTCAATCTCAGGATGGTTCCTGGCAATATGCAGTGTAGTATTTGTAACTGCTAACACAGCTTTTGCTTATCTTATTCCGTCTGCAATAATACGCCTATTATCTCTATTTCGTACAGCTACTCGATATTTCGAACGTTTAGAGAATCATAAAACTACCTTAAGTGTTCAGCAGAGTCTTCAGCTGAACATATTCAAATCTATTGCACGACTGCCATTTATAAAAAAACAGGTTAATAACAACTCTTCATTGCTCGAAAACAGCACTCATGGAGTTGATCAGTTGTTAAATCATATACTTCTGTGGATATTACCCTTTACAGCTCTATTATTAACTATAGCTGTTTATTTTATATTTCTTCTGTTCTTTTCAAGAGTGATTGCAATAGAATTTATTATCTCTTCAGCAATTTTACTGTTTCTGATTCCTCAAATCATTTTTAGGAGAAACAGGATTTTAAGTGGAAAATTGAAGTCACTCCGTGTAGTTAATCATCAGAATCTTATTCAAAGTTTCAGAGGTAGGATAGAAATATCTAAGTATAAACTTGAAGATAAAGCTATTGATTCACATGAAAAGAATAGACTTAAAATTGAGGGGCTAGAAAAAAAGCTGCAGTTTAACTCATTTAATCTACAGCTTATTGTAGGCCTGGGCTTTAGTTATATAGCCGCTTTTCTGCTTTGGCATTCAAGTAAGCAACCATTGGATGCACCTATTGCAATTGGAATATTTTTCGGTATTATGGCACAGGCTGAACTTTCTGAAATATTATTTGCCGGTAAATCAGAGAGAAGTTCGGTAGAGCAAGAGGCGAAAGATATGGAAGCTTTATTTGAAGAGGGTTCTATACCTGTTAAAGATATACAGGTGAATTCACAACTTAAATTATTAAGTTTAAAAGATATAGAGGCTGTTATTCCGGATACAACGATACATATTGGTCCAATTTCATTCGATATCAGAAATAGTGAATGGGTTGCTGTTTATGGTAAAACAGGCAGGGGTAAAAGCACTCTTTTAAATAGTCTCTTCTATCCCGAATACAGAGAAAATGGGTTAATAACCTGGAATGATGAAGATGAACTTATAAATCTTCCTGTTCCTGCTGTAATATATGTTACACAGAAGGCTTATTTGCTAACCGGTACTCTACGTGAGAATTTCGAAGGTTATCCTGATGAAGAAATTGCAAAGGTTTTGGATATGGTGGATCTTACTTCATGGTGGATTGCTTTGCCTGATGGATTGGATACATGGATTGGAGAAAATGGTGAAACACTAAGTGGTGGTCAGAGGAAAAAACTGCTACTTGCACAGGCTCTGCTTAAAAGACCTCAACTCCTTGTTGTGGATGAACCAACTGCCGGTATTAGTACTGAAAATGCTATTGAGATATTTAAAAATATCAGGTCTGATTACCCAGATATATCTATCCTTATGGCTACTCATATGAAAGAGTTTGAGTCTGTTGTTGATAAGGTTATAAGGATTTAATGTCATTTTTGATTTTATTATGTACATTTGCAGTTAAATTTTAATGTAAATCAACGGAAATCATTTATGTACAGAAGTAAGACATGTGGCGAGTTACGACTGACCGATGTAAACAGTGAAGTAACATTAGCAGGATGGGTATCTAAGATTCGTAAGATGGGTGGTATGACTTTTATTGATCTTAGGGATCGATATGGCATAACACAGCTTTCATTCAATCAGGAGGTGAATAATAACCTATGTGAACAGGCTAATAAGCTTGGGCGCGAGTGGGTTATTCAGGTTAAGGGTATAGTTAAAGAGCGTAGCAGCAAAAACAGCAATATTCCTACGGGAGACATTGAGATTATTGCTACGGAACTTACTGTATTGAATGCTTCCAAAACTCCTCCGTTTACTATTGAAACCGAGACTGATGGTGGTGATGAACTTCGTATGAAGTATCGTTATCTGGACCTGCGTCGAAGTGTGGTTCGTCAAAATCTGGAGCTTCGTCATAAAATGACTTTTGAAACTCGTCGCTATCTCGATGAAAGGAATTTCCTTGAGGTTGAAACTCCTGTACTTATTGGTTCTACACCTGAAGGTGCACGTGACTTTATTGTTCCTTCAAGAATGAATCAGGGTGAGTTTTATGCACTTCCACAATCACCTCAACTATTCAAACAGTTGTTGATGGTTTCAGGATTTGATCGCTATTTCCAGATTGTTAAATGTTTTCGAGATGAAGATTTAAGAGCTGACAGGCAGCCGGAGTTTACTCAAATCGACTGTGAGATGTCGTTCGTTAATCAGGAGGATGTTCTCAACATGTTCGAGGGCCTTACAAAGCATCTTTTCAAGAATATTAAAAATATTGAACTTCCGGATTTTCCCCGTATAAGCTATGCTGATGCAATGAAATTGTATGGTTCAGATAAACCTGATATTCGATTTGGTATGACTTTCACCGAAATCAAGGATTTAACAACTGGACAAGGTTTTGGGGTGTTTGATGATGCAGAATATGTTGCTGCAATTTGTGCAGAAGGGTGTGCTTCTTATACCCGCAAACAGGTTGATGAGCTGACTGATTTCGTGAAAAGACCTCAGGTTGGTGCTAAAGGTCTGATCTACGTCAGATATAATGAAGATGGTACAGTTAAATCTTCAGTAGATAAGTTTTATAGTGAGGAGATTCTTAAAACATGGATCGAAAGATGTGATGCAAAACCAGGTGACTTACTGCTTGTACTTGCAGGTGAAACTGAAAAAACGCAGAAACAGTTGAATGAACTTAGACTAGAAATGGGTAATCGTCTTGGTTTGAGAGATAAGAACGATTACAAATGCTTGTGGGTTGTTGACTTCCCTCTTCTTGAGAAAGATGAAGAGCTAGGTCGTTTCTTTGCCAAACATCATCCATTTACATCTCCTAAACCTGAGGATATTCCACTTCTGGACAGTGATCCAGGTGCTGTACGCGCAAATGCATATGATATGGTAATTAACGGAGTTGAAATTGGTGGAGGTTCTATTCGTATTCACGATAGCCAATTGCAGCAAAAGATGTTTTCTGTCCTTGGCTTTTCTGAAGAGCAGGCAGAATCACAATTTGGCTTCCTTATGAATGCTTTTAAATATGGTGCTCCCCCTCATGGAGGTATAGCATTTGGGTTGGATAGATTTGTATCGATATTCGCAGGACTTGACAGTATTCGTGATACTATTGCATTCCCGAAAAATACAGCTGGCCGTGATGTTATGATAGACGCACCTTCAAAAGTAGCACTGGAGCAGCTTGACGAACTAGGAATTATGCTTAAGCCTATTGAATCAAAATAAAACTCTCTGACAATAATGAAATAAAAAATAAAAGCTGCTAATAAGCAGCTTTTATTGTAATAAAATCCTGTTTAATTAATAGTTACAAAACGTATCCTTCTGTATATGTTTTATTGAACAGACGATTTGCATCTGCTTCAGGGTCATCTACAAACTTTTCTGCTGCAGGATCCCATTTAATTGGTCTGCCAAGATCATAAGCGATATTACCTAGTGTACAAACTACACATGAACTGTGGCCTACTTCTACTGGTACTGCGGGTTCTGTTCTGTTTTTAACTGACTGAATGAAATTAGTTAGGTGAGGTATTTGGGTTTCGTAAGCTCCAGTAGTTTCTTCAACCTTAACAGGTAATAAGCTATCATCAGATGCTAAGAAATGCTCTCTTGAAACTTCAATCCAACCTTTATCTCCCCAGAATTTAACACCTTTAGTCATCTGATCGTTAAATGGCTCTTCTGTCATTACAACACCATTTGCATATTTGTATGTAAGGAATTTGGTATCCTGATAACCTGCTGGAATAATTTCAACCGGTCCGTTACCATCCATTTCCAAACCCCACTGAGCAATATCAAACATATGAGCACCCCAGTCGGTAGTAAATCCTCCACCTAACTCTTTATACCAGCGCCATGCTCCCCAAATTTGCTCATTCTGCTCAGGTTCAATTGTGATTACAGGATTGAGTTGTGAATTGTAGTGTACATATTCAGATGGTCCTAACCATAGCGGCCAGTTTAAATCAGCAGGTATAGGTTCTTCCGGCAGATCGTAAGGTGTTGGTGGTGCTCCAACATAAGCATTAATTCTTTCAATTTTTCCAAGTTTGCCTTCCTGTACCATTCTAACAGCATGCTGGAAATTAGCATCGGAACGTTGCTGGCTGCCTACTGCTAAAATAACGCCATTAGACCTTACAGCTTTAATCAGTTCTTGACCCTCTTTTATTGTGAATGTCAATGGTTTTTCAAGGTATACATCTTTCTTCGCCTTACATGCCTGAATAGCGATGAATGCATGCCAATGATCAGGCGTTGCTATCACAACAGCATCTATATCATCACGCGCAATTAAATCTGTGTAATTTTCATAGACATCTACCACTACTTCATTTTCACTGCTTGAGTAGTACTCGCTAACTCTCTTTTTAAAACGCTCTCTTTTAACACCATACACATCACAGCCAGCTACTACTTTTACATCGGGCATACCTATGTATCCATTCAACAGGTACATTGCCTGCTGTCCCAGCCCTATAAAACCCAAACGAACTAATCCTTCGGCTGAGGTTGATTCTTTACTTTGTTTGCATGATGAAAGGAATTGTGGAAAGGCAGCAACTCCAACTACTCCAACGGCAGCCGTTTTGATAAAATTTCTTCTTGTTAATTGATTACTCATGACTTTAGATTATTATTGTTTAAACTACTTTTCAGATATTTTAATTGCAAATATATAATTTTTTATTATCTATTTGCATTTTTAACATGGAAATGTATTATTTACTAAAAGATTAAATCATGCTCTCCAGTTTCCCTCTGTCCAAAACTTTGACTTCTCTTTTATAAATAGATATCAACTCTTCTCTGATCATATCTCCCAAAGTGCGTGCAAGTGAAGGACGCTGCACTCCAAAATATTCGGCCAACTGACTTTGAGTCCTTCTTAATATGAAAGTGTTATTTTGTGGTGTTGTGTTTTCAAGTATATATAGCGATAATTTACCTTTTAATGATTTGATAGACATCATCTGAACCTTCTTGGAAAGAAATACAGTCATATTTGAATTTAATTCCATGAAATTGGTAAGAAGTTGCTCGTTATTCATCATCTCCTTTAACCATAGCGTTTTAGGAATTATGTAAAACTCACTTTTCTGCATAGATATAACATCAACAGGATATCTGTTTTCGGTTGCTACAAGAAATGCAGGAGCTAAGGGTCGTACTGGTTCGATAAATTCTATTTCAACAACATTACCATCCTTGGTCACCATCTCCGTTCTGACCAACCCCTCAACAAGTATGTAAAGTGAATGAATTATATCACCCTGTCGGACTACATGTTGACCTTTCTCAAATGTTACAACTTCATTTACTGAACGCGATAGGATCTCATCAATTTCATTCTTTGTTAGGTCGTAAAATAGGGGGCAAGCAAATAATTCCATTTTCATTGATTGTTAGAAAACAAAGATACATAAAAAACTGCCCCTTCTATTTAATAAAATAGGTTAAAATGATCAGTTGTAACATTGGTTACACAATTGAAGAATTGAAGAAGGTAATTTTGGGGCAGAATATTTAAAATATATAACTGAAAATGGAGAAAATGTTTTGTTATCAATGTCAGGAAACCAGTAAGAATGAAGGTTGTACTATAATTGGAGTTTGTGGTAAGACAGCTGATGTGGCCAATTTACAAGATCTGCTAATGTTTCTGTGTAAAGGTATTTCTCATTATACTATGAGACTTAGAAAACTTGGCATCGAGATATGTGAGATTGACAGGTTTATAGTGGACAGTTTATTTATGACCATTACCAATGCAAATTTTGATAAAAGTAGATTTATTACCCGGATATTGATGGCCTATGAGATGAGAAACGCTGCCAGAGAACGCCTGATTTCAGCTGGAGGCAAAATAGATGACATCAAATTTGATGGTGCTCACTGGGTTGGTGAAACTGAGGAAGAGATGGCAGAAAAAGCATTGGAAGTGGGTATATTAACAAATGATAATATTGATATCAGATCACTTCGTGAATTAACAACATATGGCTTGAAAGGAATGGCTGCGTACGCTGAACATGCTTATAATCTAGGTTACACTGATAGTAAGATATACAGTTTTATACAAAAAACTTTAGTGGATTTAACTGATGACACTCTCTCCATTAATGATCTGACATCTCTTGTTCTAGAGACCGGCAAGTATGGTGTACAGGTAATGGCATTACTTGACAGGGCAAATACATCCAGTTATGGAAACCCGGAGATTACCAAAGTAAACCTTGGTGTTAGAAATAATCCTGGTATTCTTATTAGTGGACACGACTTGAAGGATATGGAGGAGCTGCTCAAGCAGACTGAAGGTACAGGTGTTGATGTTTATACTCATAGTGAAATGCTTCCTGCACATTATTATCCGGCGTTTAAAAAATATAGTCATTTTGTGGGTAATTATGGTGGTGCTTGGTGGAATCAGATCAATGACTTTGAGACATTTAATGGAGTTTTCCTATTTACAACCAACTGTATTGTTCCTCCAAGAAAAAATTCTACTTATGGAGATCGAGTATATACAACAGGTGCATCAGGGTTCGGGGGATTTAAACATATTGAGGATCGCAATGATGGTCACCCTAAGGATTTTTCTGAACTTATTGAACATGCTAAAAGATGTAGTGCACCCACAGAGATTGAAAATGGAGAAATAGTGGGAGGTTTTGCTCATAACCAGGTAATTGCTTTATCAGATAAAATTGTGGAAGCTGTTAAAAATGGTGCTATTCGTAAATTCTTCGTTATGGGTGGATGTGATGGACGAGTAAGAGGTAGAAATTATTATACTGAGTTTGCTGAAAAGTTGCCTAATGACACTGTAATTCTGACTGCTGGTTGTGCAAAGTATCGCTATAATAAACTGCCGTTAGGAGATATAAATGGTATTCCACGTGTGCTAGATGCTGGACAATGTAACGATAGTTATTCGTTAGTTAAAATTGCACTTGCCTTGAAAGACGCATTCGGACTAGATGATCTAAATGACCTTCCTATTGTATATAATATTGCATGGTATGAACAGAAAGCTGTTATTGTTTTACTTACGCTACTCTCATTGGGCGTCAAGTATATTCATCTGGGCCCCACTCTACCTGCTTTCCTTTCACCTAATGTAGCAAATGTGCTGATTAATATGTTTGGGATCTCAGGGATAACAACTGTTGATGAAGATTTAAAGGTATTTATGTAAAATTGATCACTACTAAATTAAAAAATATCGATATGAGCGAATTTATTAATAACTCAACAATGCGCAAAGAGAAGCTTCGCAGCCTTTTACTAGAGCTTCACAATGGAGGAAATCCTGCATTGCTGCGTCGACATCTTATTAATGCACTTAGAAATATTCCCTATAACGAAGTTGTAGAGGTTGAACAGGAATTAATAACAAGTAATTCACTTACTGAAAAGGAGATTCTGGAGTTTTGTGATTTACATACTGCTGTACTTGATGGAAGTATTGACTTAGATGGAGCAAAAGATGTACTTCCTGGACATCCTGTAGATACTTTCATTAAAGAAAACAGTGCGATCCGTAAGCAAATAGAAGCTTATAGAGTGGTAAGTAAAGAAATAGATAACATAACAGACTCTGAGGTTCCTGGCTATGTTCTTCAGCTTCGTTCTATTTTCAACAATTTTTCAGATATAGATAAGCATTACAAAAGAAAAGAGTATCTTCTTTTTCCGTTTCTTGAAAAGCATCTTATTACCGGACCTCCTAAAGTAATGTGGGGGAAGCATGATGAGACACGTGAGCTTCTTAATAAATCTCATGAAGCACTCACCTCTCCTATCACTGATTTAAAGGATTTAAGAATAATTCTCATCAACTCACTTGACATTACTGTTGAAATGATTGAAGGAATGATTAAAAAAGAGGAGGAGATTCTTTTCCCTATGTCGATGGATACATTGAATGAAGAGGAATGGTATAAAGTATATCAGGAAACTCCTGAATTCGGATACTGCTTGATTGATCCGGAAGATGAGTGGGCTCCGGCAAATATGAAAGTAGAAAAGCAGACTTATGTTCAGACTGATGGGATAAGATTATCTTCAGGAGCTTTTAACATTAACGAACTTGAAGCTCTTTTCCAATATTTGCCTGTTGATATAACTTTTGTAGATAAAGACGATAAGGTTAGGTTCTTTTCACATAGTCCCAACAGGGTATTTGAACGAAACCGTTCAATAATAGGTCGTGATGTAAGGATGTGTCACCCACCGGGCAGTGTACATGTTGTGGAGCAAATACTAACTGATTTCAAAAGTGGTAAGGAAAATAAAGCTATTTTCTGGATATCAGGATTCCAAAAAGATCGGTTTATAGTTATTGAATATTGTGCCCTTCGTGGTAAGGATAATGAATATCTAGGTGTTCTGGAAGTAACACAGGATATTACTAAACTACGAAGTTTGGAAGGTAACCAGCGACTATTATCATATGAGAAAAAATAACATAGCTCTGTAAAGTATTTAACAAACAGATTGTTAACAAGTAAAGCCGGCAATATTGCCGGCTTTACTATTATCAACTCATTATTCACCTCTATTTTTTCAAATATAAAGTCAATCTATTAGAGATTTGGGTTTACGCTATTCCACTGATCGGTAGTAGGAATAATACCCATAGAAATAACTTCATCGCGTAATTTAACAAGATGGCTGTAACTCTGTTTCAGTTCAGCTAATTCAGCTTCTGTACCATTTACTTTACCAAAAGAAACACCATTCTTATCAAGTGTTGTTTCCATTGCCATCATGATATGCTCGAAACCTTGCTCATTCACATAACAACCTGCTGGCCAGCGGAAAGCTTCACCACCCATAGTTGCACGTATCATCTCAACAGATGTATAAGCTGGACTCTGGAATGAAGAACGACCTCTCAACTTAATGATATTTGCACCACCTTTAGTAACACGAGTTTTAAGTTCAGCCCATTCTTCATTGGTAAGTGCATCTGTACCAATCAAATCGGTTAATGGTTTACCATCTACTTTAGCAGTAGAAGCAAATACAGCCATCTGTTCACCATGACCACCATATGTACGTGCATTAGTAACTTTATTTTGGGCTACACCAAAATGTTTAGCCAGTTCACTTTGTAATCTTGTACTATCTAACGCAGCTAATGTAGTAACTTGTGAAGGTTTAAGGCCTGAGTAGATCAATGCTACAAGACCAGTGATATCTGCAGGATTAAAGATCACAGTCAAGTGTTGCAAGTCAGGACAGTAAGATTTAATATCTTTTCCTAATTGTGCTGCAATTTCAGCATTACCTTTCAGCAAATCTTCACGTGTCATGCCATCTTTACGTGGTGCACCTCCGGATGAAATCATATACTTGGATCCGGTAAATGCTTCTTTTACATCTGATGAGTATGTAAAATTGATATCATCGAAACCACAGTGACGCATTTCTTCAACTACTCCTTCAAGTCCTTTTTCAAAAGGGTCATAAAGGCAGATGTTTGGAGTTAAACGCATCATGGCAGCTGTTTGTGCCATATTGGAACCGATCATACCGGCAGCTCCTACAATTGTTAATTTGTCGTTCGTTAGAAAGCTCATAATTGATTAATATTTAAATGTTAGTGATTCTGCTTTAACAAAGTGATTTAGGACTTCAAATATACGAAATATTGCCATATCACCATCTATGCATTTTAATAAAATTCACTAAAATACGCACTGAAAGAAGTGTTTAAAGCAAACTCCAAGCAACTGTAAGTCCAGCCATTACTATAGAAACCATACTCATAAGTTTTATAAGGATGTTAAGTGAAGGACCTGAAGTATCTTTAAATGGATCACCAACTGTATCGCCTACTACTGCAGCCTTATGGGCATGACTACCTTTGCCTCCCAGATTTCCCATTTCGATATACTTTTTAGCATTATCCCATGCACCTCCTGAATTTGCCATAAATATAGCCATTACAAAACCTGTACCTAATCCCCCGGCTAAGAGTCCCATTACACCCGAAACTCCCATAATCAATCCTGTAACAATTGGAACAGTAACAGCAAGCAATGATGGGAACAGCATTTCTCTCTGAGCTCCTTTAGTAGAAATAGAAACACATCTTGCATAATCAGGTGTATCCTCACCTGTAAGAATTCCTTTAAATTCACGGAACTGGTAACGTACTTCCTCAACCATATTTCTTGCAGTCCTTCCAACTGCGTTCATTGTAAGGCCACAAAACAGAAATACCATCATTGAACCTAGGAAAATTCCAGCTAGTACTTTTGGATTCATTAATGTAACCTGGTAGTAATTCATAAAATCAACAAAACTTGCTTTTGCTACATCAACTGTATGACCATCAGCAAATTCAAGTACATTGTCATTTACTCTTAAGAGAGCAACTCTAATCTCCTCTACATAGGAAGCCAGTAAAGCCAAACCGGTTAAAGCTGCTGAGCCTATAGCAAATCCCTTACCGGTTGCTGCTGTTGTGTTACCTAAAGAATCCAACATATCTGTTCTTCTTCTTACTTCAGGATCCAAGCCACTCATTTCGGCTATACCACCTGCATTATCAGCAATTGGTCCATAAGCATCTGTTGCAAGTGTTATGCCCAGAGTTGAAAGCATTCCTACAGCTGCAATTGCAATACCATATAGCCCCATGCTTACATTCTCGGCTGTGAGCATATTAGCAACATCAAACCGTATAGCTGACAGATATGCAATCAGAATAGCTACAACAATAGATAGTACAGGTATTACAGTAGAAATAAATCCAGTACCAAGTCCTGATATTATTACAGTAGCTGGTCCTGTTTTTGCACTGTTTGCAATTTCAATAGCCGGTTTATGAGATGATGATGTAAAATACTCTGTTCCTTGTCCAATGATTATACCTGCCAAAAGACCAGTTATTACAGAGAATGACAATCCTATCCAATTACTGAAACCTAATATATAGAGTATCCCAAAAGTGAATATAGCTATAAATAGTGCACTTATATTAACTCCTCTGTTAAGTGAATCCATAAGTTGTTTAACAGTTGCATCCTCTTTGGTTTTTACCAGGTATATCCCAAGAATTGAAAGAAAAACACCAATAGCGGCAATCAGCATGGGTGCAAATACTGCATTTTCCTGCATAGTTGGATTAAGAGCAAAAGCTGATGCTCCTAATGCTGCAGTAGATAATATAGATCCACAATACGATTCATAAAGATCAGCTCCCATACCAGCAACATCACCAACATTATCTCCAACATTATCTGCTATGGTAGCGGGATTACGCGGGTCATCTTCAGGAATACCAGTCTCCACTTTACCAACTAAATCAGCACCAACATCCGCTGCCTTTGTATATATTCCCCCACCAACACGGGCAAAGAGAGCCTGAGTTGAAGCACCCATACCAAATGTCAGCATCGTAGTAGTTATCATAATTAATTTATGTCCATGATCTGCATTATCAACAAAAAAATCAAGTATCAGATACCAGAGTGAAATATCCAACAAAGCAAGTCCAACTACAACAAGTCCCATTACTGCTCCTGAACGGAATGCAATTCTTAATCCACTGTTCAATGATTTCTGTACTGCATTGGCAGTTCTTGCTGAAGCATAAGTAGCAGTCTTCATACCAAAAAATCCTGCAAGTCCGGAGAAGAATCCTCCTGTTAGAAATGCAAAGGGCACCCACTTATTTTGTAGTCCAAAAAATGACATTGTCACAAAAATGAGAGAGAGAATAATAAAAACAATAATTACAACCTTATATTGTTGTTTCAGATAAGACATTGCTCCCTCACGTATAAAACCGGCTATTGTCTTCATCTTTGGAGTGCCTTCATCCTTTTTCATTAAACTTCTGAAAAAATAGAATGCGCATAATAATGCTGCAATTGATGCAATCGGAACTAAGTAAAAGTAATTCATAGGTTGGTATTTAGAGTTTTACATTAAATTGGTATTATTTGCAAAGATGATAATTTTAATTTATAAAACTGTAAAAATTATCCGGAAATAAAGGTCAAAAAAAACCACCCTGGATGTCAGGGTGGTTATAAACTAAGCTACAAGACTATTATTTAATCTTCTTATAACCATATACTGCTCTATCACCGAGTTCTTCCTCAATACGAAGCAGCTGGTTGTATTTTGCCATACGATCTGAGCGACTGGCAGAACCTGTTTTAATTTGTCCTGCATTAGTTGCAACTGCGATGTCAGCAATTGTTGAGTCTTCAGTTTCACCTGAACGGTGTGAAGTAACACTAGTATAGCCATGTCTGTGAGCCATTTCTATAGCGTCAAGAGTTTCAGAAAGTGTACCAATCTGGTTTACTTTAATTAGAATTGAGTTAGCGCAACCCTCTTTGATTCCTTTCTTAAGGAAATCAACATTAGTAACAAACAAGTCATCACCTACCAACTGACATTTGCTGCCGATTTTATTTGTAAGTAACTTCCAGCCTTCCCAGTCGTTTTCATGCATACCATCTTCGATTGAATCGATTGGGTATTTTGTTATAAGCTCTTCTAAGTAAGCAACCTGTTCTTCACGACTACGTTTTTTGCCATTTTCACCTTCAAATAAAGAGTAATCGTAAATACCATCTTTATAGAACTCAGATGCAGCACAGTCTAAAGCAATTGTAACATCTTCAGCTGGTTTATATCCTGCATTCTTGATTGCAGTAAGAATTGATTCAAGTGCTTCCTCTGTACCACCGCTTAAGTTAGGAGCGAAACCACCTTCATCACCAACAGCAGTGCTTAATCCTTTATCATGAAGTACTTTCTTCAATGCATGGAATACCTCAGTACCCATACGAAGACCTTCCTTAAATGATTTTGCTCCAACAGGACGAATCATAAATTCCTGGAAAGCAATAGGAGCATCTGAGTGTGATCCACCATTGATGATATTCATCATAGGAACAGGTAAAACATAAGTATTTGTACCACCAATATATCTGTAAAGGGGTAATCCAAGATAGTTAGCAGCTGCTTTTGCTACTGCAAGAGAAACACCTAAAAGAGCATTAGCACCCAAGTTAGATTTTGTTTTAGTACCGTCCAGTTCCAGAATTTTTGCATCAATCTGAGTCTGTTCCAATACATTCATACCAATTAAAGCAGGAGCTATAATATCGTTGATATTTGCTACAGCTTGTAAAACACCTTTACCCAGGTAACGGCTCTTATCACCATCACGAAGTTCTAATGCTTCATTCTCACCTGTTGAAGCGCCTGATGGAACAGCTGCACGACCAAATGCACCCGATTCTGTTAATACATCTACTTCAACTGTTGGATTACCTCTTGAATCCAAAATCTCTCTTCCTAAGATACTTACAATTCTCATGTTGTTGATTTTTATATGTAATAAAATAGTTCTAATGAAATGGATCATTAATTAACTTAACAATCCTACTTGACTGAGTTACAACCTAATACCTTCAATCTTATATTATAACTTTTAATACCGCAAATATACATATTTTTCCTGTAAAACTCTCTGTTTATTAATTAGAATGTCATAATTCTATTAAACAGTTATAAAGCAGCATTAACAGTTTCAATTAGTGCACTCATATTTGAGGTGATGAGTTTTACTGAAATAGCCATGAGTATCACACCAAAAAACTTTCGGAGTATATATGCCCCACTCTCACCTAAAAGTTTCTTCACCTGATCCAGATACCTCAATACAAGGTAAACTATCACTAGGTTTATGAGAACAGCTATAATTATGTTTATGGTGTGGAATTCAGCTCTCATAGTAAGAAGAGTGGTAAAACTTCCTGGTCCGGCAATTAGTGGGAAAACAACCGGAAAAAGTGTTGAAGAGTTATCAGCAGATGGATTGTCATTTCTAAAAATCTCTACTCCGAATATCATCTCTATTGAAATAATAAGCAACACAACAGCTCCGGCCACAGCAAATGAAGAGATATCAACCTGAAAAAGTCTGAGTAATCCCTCTCCTATAAACAGGAATCCTATCAATATAATTGAAGAGTAAATAGCTGCCTTCTCCGCATGAATTGTTCTCCCCTGACTTCTTAAATTCAGGAAAATTGGCACAGAACCTGTAGCATCAATAATTGCAAACAAAACCAAAAAAGCACTTACTATTTCAACCCAGCTAAAAGCAAACATATAATAATGATTTTAGAATAATGAAAGGATAAACTTACAATTTGAACACAAAAATAATAAATTACATCAATACATCAAACAGTAGATTCTATTTTGTCAGTTATCATAGTGATTTTTTCAAGTTTAAAAGGTTCAGGATGTACATAATTTAAGTATTTTACTATCCTGAAAGCATTAAAGTTATGAAAAAACCTTTTCACAAAACTATTCAGTGTCGCACAATTTTCATTGCAATCCTTTAATAATTTCAGATAGTCGATTTCGTTTAAAAAATCAATCAAAACAGGATGTAATTCGGCTACCTTTAAAGTTATAATTTCTTCATCCTTCTTGAAGAAGAACTCTTTCATATCAAAAAACCTTTTAAGCTCTTTAAAAGACTGTCTAGAATATACCTTAAGAACACCGTCAGGTTCATCCAGAATCTTTTGTATTGCCGGTCCAGTGCCGAAAGGAACACGTTCTGAAAATCTTGCAAGGGGATAAACAAAAGTCTCTTTAAGCAATTTCACCCCACCTAATTGAAACACTTTCTGTAGAAAATAAAAGTCCTCCCCTCCCTGCTGACGCCCCATACCCCCAACTCTCACATAAGCATTTGCTGATACTGCAAACGCTGAACCTATCGTATGATAGTAATAAGGAAATCCGGTTGATTTAAGACATTCACTATAGTAGTGAAGATATGACTCATACTGTCTTACGGCAAATTCAATATTACTTTGACTACTTTCTACTCTATGATGAAAGTTGTGTATGGTAGCATTAAGATTACCATCACTTCTAAAAGTATTATAAACGGTGGTAATAAAATTGTCAGAGACTTCACAGTCGGCATCCAAAGAGACAATAATTCCCCTATAGTTTTCAGTCTTATAAAAATGCTCTACTGCAAGATCCATCCCTATTTTCCGTGCTAATCCAACACCTGCATGTTTGTTTGGTAACCCCTCTAATTTAGCAGCTCTTACAATAAAAGAGCGTTCATCTATTTTCTTTGAATAAGAACTAACCTCCTGATATGTTTTAGTATTTCTGTTTACAACATCAATATCAGTTTTAACTGCCGAATTGATAATTACTATCACTGATAAATTTACAGACTCAGGCCTGTCACATCTTCTTATACTCTCTAAAGTGTTTATAATATCCGGTTCATCATAACAGGGTATTACTACAATTATGTCAGAATTAAAGTTAACGTCAAAAACATCATCATGATATCTCTGACCCTGTTTCTGCAGGTATTTATTTAACGATTTCATCATGTAGTAAAATTAATAAATTAAACGCAAAGAAGGACTCTTAAAATAAGAGCCCTTCTTTACTATTCAATAAAATATCACAGAAGCTTATTCTGCTGTTGTTATTGCAGTTGCAGGACCATATTTATTATTAAGGAACTGCACCACTTCATCAGTGATATCATACTTATCCTTAGCATAAATTAGTGTGCTTGTTGAGATATTGCTGAAAATAATTTCGTAATTTCTTTCTCGATTAAACTCTTCCAGTCTTACCTTAATTGTATCTTCCATCTGAAGATTTAACTTCTGCTGTTCGATCATGAATTCCTGAGATAATCTATCAGCAAGTTGTTGATATTCCTGATTCATCTGGATAATACGCTCTTGCTCCTGCTGGGCTCTTTCCTGACTTAAAAACGCGTTGTTACGCAATTTACGTTCAAATTCCTGTGCTGCAGAGTTAATCTGATTTTGACGCTGATTTAGAGTAGCACGGGTACTTTCCTCTTTTCTTAATAGAGACTCATTTAAATCTTTTGCAAAATTGTAGTTCATTAAGAGAGAATCGACGTTAACATAAGCTATTGGCAAAGTAACTGAGGAGTCATTTAATAAAACTGATAGATCTCTACTGTCGGCTTCTTTTCCGGATTTTCCTGATGTAAAGTGCAGGATAAATAGAACAATAACTGCAATAGCCAGCACTCCACTGACTATATAATTGGAGAAATTCTTCATTATTAAGGAATTTTATAGTTTTTCGTTTTTCATTAATTTCAATATTGGGCTCTCTTTATAGCGATACTCAGTATCCTGAGAGGTAGCACAATTTATGCCTCTCTCTTGCATAGCTTTACTTGCACCTATATGAGTATTTGGAAATTCTCCTTTTTTGGTAAAGAAAACACGAATACCCATTAAAAGTATTGCTATAAATCCTACTGCTATACCTATAATTACTGTTTGTAACATAATAATCCTTCTTTTCGAGTAGCAAAGATAGATTATTTACCTAATTAATCACGATATTTTCCTATTAAAGATGCTAAAATTATTGCATGAAGGTTTTTTTTCACCTATTTTTATCGATTACAAACATTTCAATAAAACATACTATGACAATTAAAGATTTAGAACCTTCGTCAATATGGGGTTATTTTTATGACATAACTCAAATACCTAGACCTTCTAAAAAAGAGGATAAGATCAGAGCATATCTACTTGATTTCGCTGAAAAACACAGTCTGGAAGTGAAGCAGGACAAGGCAGGCAATATACTTATAACCAAACCGGCCACACCTGGTAAGGAGGACTTGCCAACTGTAATTCTGCAATCTCATATTGATATGGTTTGTGAGAAAAACTCAGACGTGGAACATGATTTTGACAATGATCCTATTGAGACTATCATTGATGGTGACTGGGTAAAAGCTAACGGTACTACACTGGGAGCTGATAATGGTATTGGTGTTGCAGCTGAATTGGCTGTACTGGCATCCGATGAAATTGCACATGGTAAAATTGAAGCCTTTTTCACAGTTGATGAAGAGACCGGATTAACAGGTGCCAACGCTCTTGAGAAAGATTTTCTGACAGGTAATCTTCTTATAAATCTGGATACGGAAGAAGAAGGAGAGATTTATATTGGATGTGCCGGTGGTAAAGGAACTAAGGCATATTTCAAATATAAAGAGAAAGATGCTCCTAAAAAATACTTCTGGTTCAAAGTAAATGTAAAAGGATTAAGAGGAGGCCATTCAGGCAGTGATATTGATAAAGGCTTCGGAAACGCCAATAAAATTCTTGCAAGATTTTTAAACTCCATTTCCAGGAAAAAATATAATATGATACTTTCCGAAATTGGAGGTGGCAATCTCCACAATGCCATACCAAGGGAGGCATATGCATTGATAGGAGTAAAAGAGAAATATAAAGAGGATATCAGAGTAAAACTTAATACATTTCTAGCAGATGTACAGAATGAATTGAAACATACTGAACCCAATCTTGATATTCAGCTTGAATCAGTGCAAATTCCTTCAAAAGTTATAAACAGAAAAACAACAGAAAAACTAATATTGGCACTTAATGCATGTCCTCATGGAGTTATTGGAATGAGTCACGACATTCCTGGACTTGTTGAGACATCAACGAATCTGGCTTCAATAAAAATACTGCCGGACAATCTGATTGAAATAGGCACTAGTCAGCGAAGCTCAGTAGAGTCACAAAAAAGATATATTGTAAATATGGTATCTTCAGTATTTGAGCTATCAGGTGCAAAAGTTCTACATAACGATGGATATCCGGGCTGGCAGCCAAATCCGGATTCCAAACTGCTTAAACTGGCACAAAGAGAATATAAGGCACTTTTTAATAAAGACACCAAAGTAAAGGCAATTCATGCTGGTCTTGAATGCGGATTATTCCTGGAAAAATATCCAAACCTGGATATGATCTCTATAGGGCCGGATATGACTGATGTTCATTCACCCGATGAGAAAATGAAGATTTCCTCTGTTGCAAAATTCTGGGATTTCCTTGTAAAAATATTGGAAAATGTATCTTCAGAAGATGTAGAATAGATGTCAGTGATATTTAAATGTTAGGTCACAGACTTTTCATATTGAATATTTTTTTATTAATATCATTCACGGAAATTGTTTCTCAGGACAATTTCCGTGTAATGTTTTATAATGTAGAAAATCTATTTGATACAATAGATGATCCTGCAAAGGATGATAATGATTTTCTGCCTGATGGCTTTATGAAATGGACACCCTGGAAGTATCGTAAAAAACTTCAGGATATTACAAGAGTCATTACAGCAGTCGGAGGCATGCAATCACCGGCACTGGTTGGTCTTTGTGAAGTTGAAAATGACAGCGTTATATTCGATCTTGTCAATCGATCTCCACTCATGGCTCAGGGATATGAGTATGTAATGACAAATTCACCAGATAATAGAGGAATAGATAATGCCTTGCTATACCAAAGGCATCAGTTTAAACCACTGGAAAGTAATGAGTACAAAATCGGATTAAACCAAAAAAATATAAAACCAACCCGTAATATACTACATGTAACGGGACTTGTTTTAAGTAAAGATACCATTGATGTATTTGTTTGCCATTTTCCTTCGAGAAGTGGAGGACAGAAAGAGACAGAGCCGGCAAGAATTGAATCAGCTAAAGCTCTAAGGAACATAGTAGACAGTGTGCTTTTAAAGCGCAATAATGCAAATTTTATTATTATGGGTGATTTTAACGATCAACCCAGTGATAAGAGTATGTCAGAAATACTCAGGGCTAATAGTACAGATCTTTATAATGACATATTACAATCTGACTCAGAATCAGAAATAGAAAAGGAACTTTTCAATCTGTTTTATAGAAAAAATAATAACTCTGAAATCGGAACATATAAATATCAGGGAAGATGGTATATAAACGACCATATAATAGTTTCCGGAAATCTTTTAGATACAAATAACCATATCTTTGTTAAAAACAGACTGGCACATATTTATAAGGCAGACTTTCTTTTGGAAGATGATCACGGGTACTATGGCAAAAAGCCGTTCAGAACCAATCTAGGGCCCAGATACAACGCTGGGTTCAGTGATCATTTACCGGTTTATATGGATTTAATTATTAACATACATTCCGAGATTTAACAGATACATTGAGTCCCGTTTTTTCAAACTTTATATTAAAACAGTTGGTTAGTTTCATAAATTAGCCATACATTTGCAATGTCTATGATAGATAGAAAAACAAAATCAATAAAGATTAAACATCAATAAAAACATTTCAAATAAATAAAAACCTATGAATCCATTACTTATTAATTTAAACGGTTGGGAAATACCTATTATTGTTATAGTAATTCTGATACTTTTCGGTGGTAAAAAAATACCTGAATTCATGAAAGGCCTCGGAAAAGGTATTAACAGCTTTAAGAAAGGGTTGAATGATATTGAAGAAGATATCAAAGCAGATCCTTCAGATAATAAAACAACAGGCGATAAATAAATTTATTTTAAGAACCCCTATAGATTACGGGTATATACATGGCAGAGAAAGAAATGTCCTTTTGGGATCATCTGGAAGAATTCCGATGGACTATTATTCATATAATCATTGCTGTTGTAGTCTTATCTATACTAGGATTCATCATAATACCTCATATTTTTGACTCAGTTATATTAGCACCGCGTAATTCTGACTTTGTAACATACAAATTTCTGGATAAGGCGAGCCAATTTATACCGTTCTTACCGGATTTTTCTGCTGAGTCATTTAATGTGAAGATGCTGAATATAAACATGACTACACAGTTCATGACCTATATTTCAACATCATTCGCTTTTGGAGTTCTATGCACTATCCCATATATATTATATGAGATATGGAAATTCATTAGCCCAGCACTCTATGAAAACGAAGCAAAAGGTGTAAAACAGGCCTTTGGTTTCGGAGGATTTATGTTTATCGTTGGATGCCTTGTAGGATATTTCATAGTATTCCCATTGATCTTCAGGTTTCTTATTACTTTTGAATTGAGTGAGTCTATAGATAATATGATATCACTTGATTCATACATGAGTAATTTCTATACTCTTATACTAATAATGGGGCTAGTCTTTGAACTACCCCTGGTATTTTGGCTACTTTCCAGTCTTGGATTGATTTACCGATCATTCTTCAGAACATACCGCCGTCATGCAGTAGTGGGTTCTCTACTGGCAGCAGCACTTATAACACCATCGGGTGACCCATTTTCACTTATTGTAGTTACCCTGCCAATTTATGCATTATGGGAGATCAGTGCCTTCGTGGTTAAAAAAGATCCGCCGGAAGAGGAAGAGGAAAATTTACCTGCAATCTTTGAGTAAAACTTATTTTATATTTATCACTACTTTACCAAAAGGGGAAAAAGCTAGCTTCATCAGTTTGAAGTGCTGATTACCAAATGGTATACCAATTATGGTAATATAAAAAAGCAACCCAAAAAGCAGGTGGGTCAGCACTATTGGCAATCCTCCCACAAAGAACCAAATGACATTCATCAATAGTGAAAGGCATCCTGAAGATGTACTGCTATGTACTGCCTTTTTACCAAACGGCCATAGTGCAACCTCCGCAAGTTTGAGCGACTGAATACCAAAAGGTATTCCGACAATTGTAATCATTAGGGTAATACTCCCTATTACATATTCAATTGCGATTACAAAACCCCCAAAGAGTATCCATATAATATTACCTAATGTTTTCATTTGGCAGCAATTACTTCTATTTCAACAAGTGAATTCTTCGGGAGTGTTTTTGCAGCAACTGTAGATCTTGCTGGAAAAGAGTCTTTGAACTGTTTTGCATACACTTGATTCATCCCATCGAACAGCGACATATCACTTAAAAACACGGTTGTCTTTACAATATTCTCAATATTCAATCCTGCTTCTGATAGGATAGCTTTAATATTGATAAATATCTGTGAAGTCTGTTCTATAATACCTCCAGGAACGAAATTTCCGGTAGTGGGGTCAATAGGTAACATTCCGGATAAAAATAGAAATCCGTTAACCTCTATTGCCTGACTGTATGGTCCAATTGCTTCAGGAGCATTTTTTGTTGATATAACTTTTTTCATATTATTACCAATTTTGAGATTAAAAGGTATATTTATAACTTTTTGTGTAGTAAAGAGCTATTGATTACGCCTTTGTCTAAGAACTTCATAAATCATAACACCTGCTGCTACTGATACGTTCAGCGACTTAATATTGCCAACCTGAGGCAGCTTAACCAGTTCATCACTGATTCTCAGATGCTCTGCTGCTATACCTACATCTTCTGAACCCATTAATATGGCAACAGGAACAGACATATCTGCTTCTGTGTAAAGCTCTGCCGCTTTTTCCGATGCTGCAACAACCTTTACTCCACTATTTTTAAGGAAAAGAATGGCTTCTTTCAGACTGTTTTCCCGACATACAGGTATAGTATGCAAAGCTCCTGCCGAAGTCTTAATAGCATCTGCATTCACAGAAACACTTCCTCTGGAGGGTATAACAATTGCATCCACCCCTGCAACTTCACAAGTGCGAGCAATAGCACCAAAATTACGAACATCTGTCAACCCATCCAATACTATTATAAAGGGATTCTTACCCTCTTCATACAATAAAGGAATAATATTCTCAAGCTTTTGATAGGTTACAGCTGAAGTAAAAGCAATAACTCCCTGATGATTTTTTCTGGTAATCCTGTCAATTCTTTCCACAGGAACTCTTTGCATAGGTATATCATATTCACGAATAAGTCGCTGCAACTCACCTATCAATTCACCTGACAGTTCTCTTTTAATTAATACTCTGTCGATGTCTTTTCCGGCCTCAATAGCCTCTATAACGGCACGTATACCGAAAATCATTTCTTTATCTCTCATATTTTTTATTCTGATTGTATGCCAAGAATTGCTTTTGCATTTTCAATTGCTTCAGATGTTACCTCAGCACCACTCAACATCTGGGCAACCTCCTCAACTCTTTCGTCATGAGATAAAGCCTTGATTTTTGATGTAACACCATCTTTTGTATCTTCTTTATAAACAACAAAGTGAGCATCTCCCTTTGAAGCTATCTGTGGCAAATGTGTAATAGTAATAACTTGCATTTCGCGACTCATCTCCCTCATTATTGTTCCTACTCTGTCTGCAACATCTCCCGAAGTACCAGTATCTATCTCATCAAATATAATTGCAGGGAGTGCGGTTGCACCTGCTATCATAGCTTTCAGGCAAAGCATCAGGCGTGATATCTCTCCGCCTGAAGCGACTTCGGAAACGGGTTGTAAAGATGTATTCCTATTGGCTGAGAACAGAAATTCCAGGTTATCTATACCTGTTATGTCAGGGTTTGATTTTTCTTTGAATTCACATTTAAAGCGACTATTTGCAATCTTCAGATAAGCAAGTCTCTCCATCAATTGTTTCTCAATCTCAGGAGCTGCCTCTTGCCTTTTTTTACTTAATGACTTGCCTTTTTTAAGCATTATAGTGCGTTTTTCGGCTGTCTTCTTTTCAAGTACCGATATTTTTTCATCCAGCGAGTCAATATTTTTCAGCTGTTCATCTATTTCATCCCGTAGTTTAATCAACTCTTCTACTGTTGCAACAGAGTGCTTTTTCTGCAGATTGTAAATTGCACTTAGTCTCTCTTCTATTATTTGCTGACGTTCGGGATTATATTCAATCTCTTCAAAATTACGTGAGACATCGTCTCTAACATCTTTTAAATCAATATATGCCGACATCACCCTTTCAGTTAGTTCTGCCACTTTAGGATATACATTCTGCACATTTTGCAGTGTATCCTTTGTTGATTTTAGTAAAGATTCAATATTATTCTCATCCTCCGAAAGCATCGATATTACTGCAAATAAACCTGACTTTATCTCTTCTGAATGAGTTAATGCTTCAAGCTCTTCTTCAAGTTCTTCCTGTTCACCGGGTTTAAGTGAAACTTCTGATAAACCCTTGTGCTGGAACCGGAGATAATCCTCCTCTTCTCTGTTTTTCTGAGCTTGCAAACGCATATCGTTCAATTCTTTTTCTGATGAGCGATAATCTTTATATGCATCTACATATTCTCTCAGCTCTTTTCCTGTCCTTGCAAGAGTATCAACCACATTCAATTGAAACAGGTTATCATTAAGTGCAAGGTTTTGATGTTGTGAGTGAATATCAATTAGCTTTTCCCCAATTTCTTTCAGATCGTTTAGATAAACAGGTGAATCATTTACAAAAGCACGTGACTTTCCGGTACTCCATATTTCTCGACGCAATATGCATTCATTACCATCATATACCCAATCATGATCATCAAAAAAAGATTTAAGATTATAAGTTGAAATATCAAATACCCCTTCTATAAGGCATCTGCTTTCACCATGTTTAATATGGCGACTATCAGCTCTTTGACCAAGAATTAGTGACAATGCACCTAAAAGAATAGATTTGCCGGCACCTGTTTCTCCTGTAATAACAGTCAGTCCTGTATCAAACTCAATGTGAATTGAGTCGATCAGTGCATAATTTTCTATTGTTAATGATTTCAGCATATATTAAACAAAACCTCACTTGAAAATCCTTATTTCAAACAGGAACTCTAACAAACAAAAATACATATTATTTCGGAGATTCCATTTTAGTGATATTGATTTATTCAGGATTTAAAACCCTGAATTCAGTTCTCCTGTTTAACTGATCTGAAAGTTTTTGCTGTTCTGGAGTAAGTCTTCCTATAAATTCCTCATTAAGAATATCTCCAGTTTTTAAGAAGTCATATGTTTCAGCAATAATTCTGTTAATTACTTTTGGGGCTGACTTACCACACCCTTTTGCTTTTAGCCGATATTGATCTATTCCATTCTGAACTAAGTAATCAACTACTGACTTAGCACGATTGGCCGAAAGATTTATATTATACCCCTCATCACCTAACCGGTCGGTATGCGCAGTTAACTCAATTGAAATTTCAGGATGTTCGTTAAGCAGTGCAATCAGCTCATCAAGAGCCGATTTAGATTCAGGTCTAAGTTTAGCACTGTTTAAATCGTAAAAAACATTATCTAGAATGACAGGTTTATTGTATGGAATCATCTCAAAATCTACATAATATGTAGTATCAGATTCCAAATTAGCTGTGTGCAGCATTTTCTTCTGATTCAGAAAGCCATCAGCACTTGCCATAAGTAAATAGGTCTTATCTTTTTCTGCTTCAAATTTATATACACCCTCACTGCTTGTTATAAAATTACTCTGAAAACCGTCACTCCCTACTACTGAGACAGTGGCTCCTGATATAAATTCATCGTCCTGATCTACTGCAAAACCCTCTATTATTATTCTTGCAGGCAGATACTCAAATGAATAAATATGATGGTAACCACGAACATCATTACGGTTAGAACTAAAATACCCTTTCTCTACTTTAGGTTCAAATGTAATTCCAAAATCGTCTTGTGATGAGTTAATAGGTGATTTTATATTTTCAACTATCCACTCATTCATTTTATCATTATAATATGCTTCAAAAATATCTAAACCACCCATACCGGGATGTCCGTCAGATGAGAAATATATACTGTTATCATCTCTGACATAGGGGTATAATTCATCACCGGAACTGTTTATTATTGGACCCATATTTTCAACTGTATCTACTTTAAATGATGATGAAAGTCTGGCACGCCAAATATCTTTTCCACCATAACCTCCTCTCATATCTGATACAAAATAGAGGTATCTTCCTGAAGGTGAAATCGAAGGATGGGCAAATATCGCAGTAGAATCTATATTATTAATTTCAAATGGAACTCCTTTGGTCCATAAACCATTTATTCTTCTAGATATATAGATTTCAGGTCTTGTTAATTGTTCACGATCGCTATAACTGGCAGTGTAAAACAGATATCTTCCATCTTTGGTTATTGAAGGAGTACTCTCATCAAATGCACTGTTAATATCAGGATTAAGCAATTCATGTTTTTGCCATTCACCCCTATAGTTCTTTCTTGAAATAAACAGATCACTGTATTTAGTTCCTGTTACAGGATTTTTTTCTTCACCTGTAGCTTCTTTCCCTGATGATGTAAAATAGATCACTTCACCATTTTGTGATAAAAAGGGACTATACTCAGACCCGCCGGAATTAAAAACATCTAATTTTTCTATCTTGTATCGTTTTGGATTCTCTTTCCACTCCTTTGCCTGTTCAACACCTTTCTTGCCATTAATTCCTAATATATTACCCGGCGATAGTTTTAAAAATTCATCATAGGCTTCAATTGCCAACTCATATTCACCCTCTTTATGAAGCATTTTTGCATAATGAAGATACATTAAAGTATCTGGGTATTTATACCTGATTGCGCTTCTATATGCCGACAGAGCACGTGCACTTCGTCCTAACTTCCTGTAAGACTCTGCCATTTCAAATGAAATTATTCCACGAATAGCCTCATTTTTGCCATGAGATTCACTATATAACTTCCTATAAGACTCTGAAGCTTTGTAATACAGACCATTTACATACTGATCTCTGGCATCACTCAATTTAACCTGTTTACAGGATAACTGCAGTAATGCAAAAACCAGTATTAAAGCATATGATAAGTAGTATTTCAATTCCCTGTTTTATTACATGAAACGTTTTCAGGGCTGAAATATTGCAATTGAGAGTAAAAACAGAGAATTATTGATGCTCCGGCCTCAGTAGATCATTTACTGTCTTAACAGGATTGAAGGTTGATATCGGTACTTCAACAAAAATGGTATTCCAGTCGCTCATAGCTCCATTCCATAGTCCCGGCAGCTCCAATGCTTTCAGATCTCTTCCATCTTTTGATTTCTGGGATATAAATCCTGTATTTTTATCCACGTATTTTGTCAGATTGAATTTATTATTCTGAAAACATTTTACTCCACAAACAAGATCAACAGGATTGAAATGAGAACCATTCTTAAAAGCATCCATTGCCTCAGGATTATTTTTATCTATCTGAGAACTCTCAAGAATCTGAGGTGATGTGGTGCCGTCCGGATTAACTGCAATAAAAGGTCCGCCTCCAGGTTCACCCACATTCTTTACCATACCGCATACTCTGTATGGACGATCAAGTTTTTTTCTCAGATACTTTTTAAGATCATCTTTTGTCTCAAACTCCTCTTTTGTGGTAATAAAAAGTTCATTCCTGGTAAATGAGAGCATTTCTGATAACTCCTCATCACTTACATCATCTGACACTAGTCTGTTTAAATAATTAAAAGCACGCTGTTGTACTGTGATAAGAACTCCTGCCAGTAGTTTTTTATAATGAGCTTCATTTTCTTTCAATCTGTCGGGAACAACATTATCAACATTCTTTATAAAAATAATATCTGTTTCAATATCATTAAGATTCTCTATCAATGCCCCATGCCCACCGGGACGGAACAGGAGTGAACCATCTTCATCTCTGAAGGGTTCATTGTTAATATCTACAGCAATTGTATCGGTTGAAGGTTTCTGAATACTGTATGTTACAGAAAATTTCGCATTAAGCTTTTGCTCATAATTTATTTTTCTTGCAGCCACCAACAGTTCAAACAATTGAAGATGCTCTTCAGATACAGTAAAATGAACATTTACCAACCCGTCTGCATTTTTGGCATAAAGTACACCTTCGGTCAAATGTTCTCCCACAGGTGTTCTGTTGCCTTCGGGATATTTATGGAAAAGCAATAGCCCTTTTGGCAAATTACCATAGTCAAGGCCATCCGCTGAAAGTAATGCAGCAATAATATCTTTGTAACTCCCCTCCTCCAGCAATTTTGATGCACTTTTACCTATTAATGATTTACAAGTTTCATCTAGTGAAGTGTAAAATGCGAAATTCTGAATATTTTCAAAAAATGTTTTTTCAAAATCAGTTACAGGTTCATCATAATCAGAATTATAAAAAGCATATAAATCTTTAAACATGCGACTTGCTGCTCCAGAAGCTGGCACAAATTTTGTCACCTTTTTATTGCTATTAAGATATCTATTCCAAGCCTCTATATATTTAGGCTCATCCTCCTCTTCAATTTTTAAAATACCTTTCCCAATTGATGCAGCGGATTCAATCTGCAGGAAAGGGAAGCCGGATCTGAAATAATCCAGTTGTGTTTCAATCTGAGATTCCGAGATTCCTTTTTTATTGAGTAAATCCAGGTCTTGTTTTGTATACATAGTTAATAGTGTTAAGAATTGAAACATTAAATTAAAGTGCTTTGACTGGTTAATGATTTTTAAACCAAAAATGAAAACACTCTGAACTAATAATCCAAAGGTAAAAAAAATATGTTGAAAAGAATGAAAACAGCAAAAAAACTAAAAAAAGGAGATAGTTATATCAGTCATTATGGCAGATTTGCTTTTCCATCAAAATTTTGGCACAAGATTTGAGAAAGAGATGATAAGAAGAATATATCAAATTGATAAGAAATATAAACTATATAAAATTAAATAGATTACAAAAATGGGAAAAATAATCGGAATCGACTTAGGTACAACTAACTCTTGTGTCTCTGTGATGGAGGGCAATGAACCTGTTGTAATACCTAATAACGAAGGAAAACGCACAACACCCTCCGTTGTTGCTTTTGTTGAAAACGGTGAGCGTAAAGTAGGTGATCCTGCAAAACGTCAGGCAATCACAAATCCACATAATACAGTTTCTTCCATAAAAACATTTATGGGTGAGACATATGAACAGGTACAGAAGGAAATTGGCCGTGTACCGTATAAAGTGGTGCGTGGCGATAACAATACACCTCGAGTAGACATTAACGGACAACTTTATACACCTCAGGAAATTTCTGCCATTGTTCTTCAGAAAATGAAAAAGACTGCAGAAGATTATCTTGGTCAGGAAGTTAAAGAGGCTGTTATTACTGTACCTGCATACTTTAGCGATGCACAGCGCCAGGCTACTAAAGAGGCCGGGGAAATTGCAGGTCTTACTGTACGTCGTATTGTAAACGAACCAACTGCTGCTGCTCTTGCTTATGGTCTTGACAAACAGAACAAGGATTCTAAGATAGCAGTATTCGACTTAGGTGGTGGTACTTTTGATATCTCTATCCTTGAGCTGGGTGATGGAGTTTTTGAAGTGAAGTCTACAAATGGTAATACTCACCTTGGTGGTGATGACTTCGACCATAGAATTATCGACTGGCTGGCAGATGAGTTTATAAAGGATGAAGGTATCGATCTGCGTAAAGATCCTATGGCACTTCAAAGATTAAAAGAGGCTGCAGAAAAGGCTAAAATTGAACTTTCAAGTGCAACTTCTACTGAAATAAACCTGCCTTATATAATGCCGGTAAACGGTATTCCAAAGCATCTTGTAAAAACACTTACACGTGCTAAGTTCGAACAGCTGATTGATGATCTTTTACAGAAATGTAAAGAGCCAATTCATAACGCGATGAGAGATGCAGGATTGACTAATTCTGATATTGATGAGGTTATCCTTGTTGGTGGATCAACAAGAATTCCTGCTGTACAAGATCTGGTAGAATCTCTATTTGGCAAAAAACCACATAAAGGTGTAAATCCTGACGAGGTTGTTGCTGTTGGAGCTGCTATTCAGGGAGCTGTATTAACCGGTGAAGTAAAAGATGTACTGTTGCTGGATGTGACACCTCTTTCACTTGGTATTGAAACATTAGGTGGTGTTATGACTAAACTTATTGATGCAAACACTACTATTCCTACCAGAAAGAGTGAAGTATTCTCTACTGCTGCAGACAATCAGCCATCTGTACAAATTAACGTACTACAGGGAGAACGCTCTTTGGCAAAAGACAACAAGCAAATTGGAGTTTTCAACCTTGATGGAATTCCACCTGCTCCACGTGGTGTACCTCAGATTGAAGTTACTTTTGATATAGATGCCAATGGTATACTAAACGTAACAGCAAAAGATAAGGCATCAGGAAAAGAACAAAAGATCCGTATCGAAGCTTCATCAGGATTAAGTGAAGATGAAATCAAACGAATGAAGGAGGAAGCTGCTGCAAATGCTGAGGCAGACAGAAAAGAGAAAGAGCGTATTGATAAGCTCAATCATGCAGACTCAACAATCTTCCAGACTGAAAAGCAATTGAAGGATCTTGGAGATAAGATTCCTGCTGATAAGAAAGCTCCTATCGAAGCTGCATTAAATAAATTGAAAGAGGCTCATAAAGCACAAAACTTAGAAGCAATTGAC
>NZ_JAQVHI010000018.1:0-38325 GCF_028696275.1 Lascolabacillus sp. | reverse complement strand
CATTCAGATATTTCTGATGCGTTTTTTATTGAAAGTCTCGGGGTGTAGCACAGTCCGGTTAGTGTACCTGGTTTGGGACCAGGGGGTCGCGAGTTCGAATCCCGCCACCCCGACTTGAAAATCAAGGAGTTATATCGAAAGATATAACTCCTTTTTTGTTTAACTACAACATAACTACAACATTTCAAATATTTGTGCTAAATATTTCGGATTACTTTAAATCTTTAGGCATGGTTCGACTTATGTGTGGTAAAACAACTTGTGATGTTTGAAGAAATAATTTTAAAATAAAGTTGTTTTTGTATAAATTTACAGTTTCAGTTTAAGGCTCTAATAAACCATGCTGTTAATTATTTTTAGGCAAGGTCTGTTAAATTCGAAAAATATATTTGTCAGACATAATTTATACCATCATGAAAAAAATATTTCTCTTCTCAATTACTCTATTTTCAGTTTTGATTTTTTTCTCTTGTAAAACAGAAAACTCCAAATCTAAGGCGAAAAGCATTACCAGTTCAAGTGAGATAGAAATTAGTAAAACCGAGCTGCTAAATAAAATAAAAGGTGGTTGGGCTGGTCAGGTAATAGGATGTACATATGGGGGACCAACTGAATTCAAGTGGAATGGTACAATGATTGATGACCATATTCCTATCCCGTGGGATGATACAAGAATGCTTTGGTATTATGAGAATTCACCTGGTTTGTATGATGATGTTTATATGGACTTGACTTTTGTAGATGTTTTCCGGAAATATGGTATTGATGCACCTGACTCATTACACGCTATTGCATTTGCTAATGCTGAATATCCTTTGTGGCATGCAAATCAGGCAGCCCGCTATAATATATTGAGTGGTATAATGCCTCCAGAATCAGGGTATTGGAAGAATAATCCCCACGCAGATGATATAGATTTTCAGATTGAGGCAGATTTTGCCGGACTTATGTCTCCGGGAATGGTAAATTCTGCAGTTGAAATATGTAACAGAATAGGCAGAATCATGAACTATGGAGATGGTCTTTATGGTGGTATGTATGTTGCTGCTATGTACTCCTTAGCTTTTGTTCATGATGATATTGAATTTATTGTAGAGGAGGCATTGAAAGTGATACCGGAGCAAAGTGATTTTTATCAATGCATCTATGATGTTATAAAATCATATAAAAGCAATCCTGATGATTGGAAATTTGCATGGTTTGAAGCTCAAAAGAGATGGACACATGACATAGGTTGCCCTGATGGAGTTTTTATGCCATTTAATATTGATGCTAAAATTAATGCTGCATATATAGTAATTGGATTATTATATGGGAAAGGTGATTATGGTGCAACAATTGATATTAGTACAAGATGTGGTTATGATTCCGACTGTAATCCAGCAAATGCTGCGGGAATTTTGGGAACAATGATTGGATATGATGCAATACCTGAATATTGGAAGTTAGGTTTAGATAAAGTGGAGGATTTGAATTTTCAGTTCACCGAAATGTCTCTTAATAAAGTCTATGAAGAGGGTATGAGTCAAGCCATTGAAATAATAAAAAGAAATGGTGGAGAAGAAACTGATAAAGATGTAATAATTAAATATCAGTCGCCTGAAACAGTTCCTCTCGAAGTGGGGTTTGAGGGGGTATATCCTATTGAGAGAGCAGGTTTAAATAAAAGATTAAGTCAGACACAAAAAGAAATAGATATCAATTTTAATGGCTCGGCATTTGTTCTGACCGGATATGCATCTTATGAAGGGAAGCAGGAGGATGCTGTTCTTGAGTTCGAGCTTTATATCGATGATGCTTTAACTGAAACAATAAAAATGCCCACACTATCTTTGATTCGCCGTCATGAGGTAGCATGGAGTTATGACCTGACCGAGGGTGAACACAAGATCACGTTAAAAGCAAAATATATACCGGATAATTATTATGTAAATGTCAGAGATTTAATTACATACTCTATTAATAAGTCTGAAGCAAATGTCTATTTTTGAATCTCCGCAAAATCTTCCAGATTCTCATCAACATACTGAGCAACAATAGCTATTTCTTCTTCCTCAATATAGAAGTATTTTTCTTCTAGCTCATCAAACTGTTCGAATTCTGTATACATAGCCATGAATTCCTCTTCAGTTGTTTCTCTCTCAAGTTCTTCACGGTGGGCATCATAAATATCCTTGGCTTTATACAGAATCTTAGATAAGCCTTTGGCTCCCATCAGTTTCAGGGATTTAGCGGTTGGATTATCAAGTACATATCCACCGTAGCCGTTTTGTATGAGTTGAACAAAACCGCCTTCGTTTATCTCTTCAGAGAAAAACCTCAGCGCAAGTAGTGTGTGCTGATAGCCGTTTAGCTTGTCAATATTTTCGCTTGTAATATCACCTCCTAATTCTTCGAGGTAAGCATCTGTGAATACTTTAAGGAACTCATCCATTCCCTTTTCGGCGGCTTCAATTATTTTTGATTCTGCAATTTGTACCATAAGGCTTTGTCTTGTTTGTTGATAGAGTGAGCAAATGTAACTGTTTTTCCTCAAATCTCCTTTTTACTATCGGGTTATTATGGATAAAATCACTACATTTGTGATAAATAACCTTTTGATTGTTTTTAAACTTTTAAATGTAACTTTTATATGAAGGTAAAACCTTTCAGGGGTGTGCGTCCCCCAAAAGCATTGGTGAAGGATGTTGCATCACGTCCTTATGATGTTCTTAATTCCGATGAGGCTAGAAAAGAGGCTGAGGGGAACGAAAAATCACTGTATCACATCATTAAGCCGGAGATAGATTTTCCGGTAGGGAAAGATGAACATGATGCTGATGTTTATGAGAAGGCAGCAGAAAATTTTGCTAAGTTTATTGATAACGGATGGCTGGTTCAGGACGAAAAGGAGATGTATTATGTGTATGCTCAGACCATGAATGGCAAAACACAATACGGACTCGTGCTTGGTGCTTCTGTTGAAGATTATATGACTGGTGCTATCAAAAAACATGAGCTAACTCGTCGCGATAAGGAAGAGGATCGTATGAAGCATGTAAGAATTACTGATGCTAACGTGGAACCGGTATTCTTCTCTTATCCTGATAATGATGAGATCAATGCAATTGTTGAAAAGGTGATTTCGGGCAAGGCTGAGTATGATTTCGTCTCTGTTGATGGAGTGGGGCATCACTTCTGGCTGGTTAAGGATGATAATGATATCAAGAGGATAACTGAGATCTTTGAAACAATTCCGGCACTATATATTGCTGACGGTCACCACAGATCTGCTGCAGCAGCGCTTGTGGGAGCAGAGAAAGCTAAAAATAATCCGGATCACAAGGGTGATGAGGAATATAACTATTTTATGGCTGTATGTTTCCCTGATAGTCAACTTACAATTATCGATTATAATCGTGTTGTAAAAGATCTGAATGGTTTGACTCCTGACGAATTTATAAGTAAACTGGAAAGAAATTTTATAGTCGAACCAACTGGTTCTGAAATTCAAAGACCAAAAAATCTGCATAACTTCTCAATTTATCTTGATGGCAGGTCATTTAGTGTAACTGCAAAACCCGGTACATTTGATGATAATGATCCAATAGGGCAGCTGGATGTAACAATAACTTCCAATTTGATACTTGATGAAATACTGGGTATTAAAGATTTGAGAAGCGATAAAAGAATTGACTTTGTTGGTGGAATCAGAGGATTGGGTGAATTGAAAGAGAGAGTCGACAGCGGTGAGATGGCTCTTGCATTAGCTCTTTACCCTGTCTCCATGAAACAGCTGATGGATATTGCTGATACAGGAAATATCATGCCTCCAAAGACCACCTGGTTTGAACCTAAACTACGTTCGGGTCTGGTTATACATTTACTCGAAGATTAATATACTTACAGATAATAATTATTGTCGCCGGTATAATTAATTTATTGCCGGCGACTATATTTAATACCTTAATTCTATTGTAATAAGAAACATTTATTTTAATTTTGTAGATAATAACCCTTTTTTATATCAATTTAAAAGTAGTGTATGGCACATCATGATTTAGACGAACTGGATGAGAAGATTCTCAAAATGATAGTAGATAATGCACGTATTCCATTTTTGGAGGTGGCACGTGCTTGTAATGTTTCGGGTGCAGCCATTCATCAGAGGGTTCAGAAACTTACAAATCTTGGTGTTATCAAGGGGTCTGAATATATTATTGAGGCGGAAAAGCTTGGTTTCGAGACTTGCGCTTTTATAGGTATATTTTTGACATCTCCTTCTACATTCGATTATGTTGTAAAAGAGCTTGAAAAAATCCCAGAAGTGGTAGAGTGCTACTACACTACCGGGCAATATGATTTACTGATAAAAGTTTACGCTAAGAATAATAAAGATCTGCTCCGTATTATTCACAACGAGTTACAACCTCTTGGATTGTCTAGGACAGAAACTTTAATAAGTTTTAAAGATGCATTCAGGAAGAAATTTCCAATACGCATCGTTGAGAGGAATGATTAGACAGGTATTCTAATCATACGCTGGCGAGACTAAAATAGTTGTGGATTTGCACAAGAACTGCTATTTTAGTCTCTTTTTATGTTAAGCTTAACCAAGCATTAGATATTAAAATTATACTATTTATGACAACACGTAGAAACTTCCTTAAAAAAACAGCTGCAGGATTAACTGCATTTGCTGTGAATCCAAAAAAAGCAGCTGCTGAAAGCCTTAGTCTCAATAATCTGAGTCAGAGTGCATTATATAGCTCAAAACGTCCTGCACCAGGAGAACGCAACTTCACATCTGTTGCAGTTGAACAGACGATAACAAGAGTTAAGTCTAAGATAAAAGATCAAAAACTTGCATGGATGTTCGAAAACTGTTTTCCAAACACATTGGACACAACAGTAAACTTCAGCATTTTAAATGGTAAACCTGATACTTTTGTTATTACTGGTGATATAGATGCTATGTGGCTACGCGACTCATCTGCACAGGTATGGCCATATATGCCTCTTTCTAAGCAGGATAACAGGCTAAAACAGATGATTGCCGGTGTAATTAACCGCCAGACAAAATGCATATTGATTGATCCATATGCCAATGCATTTAATAATGAGCCTAAACCTGATAACGAATGGATGAGCGATATGACTGATATGAATCCTATGTTACATGAACGAAAATGGGAAATTGATTCACTTGCTTATCCTATCAGACTTGCTTATAATTACTGGAAAACTACAGGTGATACTTCCGTTTTTGATGCTGACTGGACTAAAGCAATGAATCTGGTTGTAAAGACTTTCAGGGAGCAGCAGAGAAAAGATGGTAACGGACCGTATAAATTTCAAAGAAAAACAGAGAGACAGCTGGATACATTGAACAATGATGGGTGGGGTAATCCCGTTAATCCGGTTGGTTTGATTGTATCTTCTTTCAGACCTTCTGATGATGCAACTACTTTCCAGTTTCTTGTACCTTCTAATCTTTTTGCAGTTACGTCTCTTAGACAGGTTGCCGAGATAGCCCAAAAGGTTACTAATGATACAGAACTTGCTGCTAAATGTACCGAATTGGCTGATGAAGTTGAAGAAGCAATCAGGAAATATGCAATAGTTGAGCATCCAAAATATGGTAAAGTATATGCTTTTGAAGTGGATGGTTTCGGAAATGCTTATTTTATGGATGATGCTAATGTGCCGAGTTTGCTGGCTATGCCCTATCTTGATACAATAGATGTTAATGATCCAATCTATCAGAATACCAGAAAACTTGTATTGAGTGAAGATAATCCTTATTTCTTCAGAGGGACTGCAGGTGAAGGTATTGGCGGACCTCATATTGGTTATGACATGATCTGGCCAATGAGTATTATTATGAGAGCTAAAACAAGTAACAGTGATGAGGAGATAAAGCACTGCCTGAGAATGTTGCGAGATACAGATGCAAATACAGGATTTATGCATGAGTCATTCCATAAAGATGATCCTGCTAAATTTACAAGAAGTTGGTTTGCCTGGGTTAATACACTATTTGGAGAACTAATAGTGAATCTTGAATCCAAAAACAGGATGGATCTGGTAAATAGCTTATGATAATAACCGATAAATACTTAATAATAAATTAATAAAACATGAAGAAAATTATTTTTGTTTTTACTATAGTGTTATTCACTATTGTTTCAACAGGTAAATTAAAAGCAGGATCTTTTAGTGATCCTGTTGATTATGTAAACATTCTCATGGGGACACAATCTGAGTTTGCTTTATCTAACGGAAATACATATCCTGCAGTTGCAAGACCATGGGGAATGAATTTCTGGACACCACAGACTAGAAAAATTGGTGATGGATGGCAGTATGTTTATACTGATAATAAACTTAATGGTTTTAAACAGACTCATCAGCCAAGTCCATGGATGAACGATTATGGTCAGTTTTCAATTTTTCCAATGGTCGATAAGGTAGAGTTTGATCAGGAAAAGAGAGCGAGCTGGTATTCACACAAGGCTGAAATAGCAAAACCATATTATTACAGTGCTTACCTTGCTGACTATGATATTACCACAGAAGTTACTCCAACTGAACGTGCTGCTATTTTCAGGTTTACATTTCCTGAATCAGATAGTGCATTTGTTCTGGTTGATGCATTTAACAGAGGATCTTCTGTAGAGATTATACCTTCTAAAAATGCAATCATTGGTTACACAACTCGCAATAGTGGTGGTGTACCTCATAATTTCAAGAATTACTTTGTAGTTGTATTCGATAAACCTTTCGAATATACATTGACAGTAAGTGACAGCATTCTGCAACAAGGTGTTAACAAAGCAGAGGCGGCTCATACAGGAGCATTTATTGGTTTTTCAACTGGTAGAGGTGAAAAGGTGATAGCAAAAGTTGCTTCTTCTTTTATAAGCTATGATCAGGCATGGCTGAACCTTAAAGAGGTTGACGGCAAGGATTTTGACACTGTAAAACAAGAGGGACGTGATTCATGGAATGATGTTCTTGGAAGAATTGAAATAGAGGGTGGAAATCTGGACCAACAGCGCACATTCTATTCAACATTATATAGATCAACACTTTTCCCACGTAAGTTTTATGAAATCGACGCTAAGGGTAATGTAGTTCATTATAGTCCATATAACGGAGAAGTACTTCCAGGATTTATGTATACAGACACTGGTTTCTGGGATACGTTCCGTGCTCTCTTCCCATTGCTTAATCTTGTGTATCCGTCAGTAAATCAGGAAATACAGGAAGGTCTTGTTAATACTTACAAAGAGAGTGGATTCCTGCCTGAGTGGGCTAGTCCCGGACACAGAGGAATTATGATAGGTAATAATTCAGCATCAGTGGTAGCGGATGCTTACCTAAAGGGATTGCGTGGTTATGATATCGAAACACTTTATGAAGGTATGATTCATGGTACCGAGAATGTTCATCCAAGAGTTTCTTCTACAGGAAGACGTGGTCATGAGTATTATAATACATTGGGATATGTGCCTTATGATGTGAAAATTAATGAGAATGCTGCAAGAACTTTGGAATATGCGTATGCAGACTGGACAATTTACAGACTTGCAAAAGAGCTTAAAAGACCGCAAAGTGAAATTGATTTATATGCTAAGCGTAGTCAGAATTACAGAAATCTGTATTCTCCAGAACATAAGTTAATGCGAGGAAAGAATAAGGATGGCAGTTTCCAGTCACCTTTCAGTCCTACTAAATGGGGAGATGCTTTTACAGAAGGTAACAGCTGGCACTATACTTGGTCGGTTTTCCACGATGTTCAAGGTTTAATAGACCTGATGGGTGGAAACAAAGAGTTTGTAAAGATGTTAGACTCGGTATTCATTATGCCTCCAATTTTTGATGATAGCTATTATAGAGGTGTTATTCATGAGATTCGTGAAATGCAGATAATGAATATGGGTCAGTATGCACATGGTAATCAGCCAATTCAGCATATGATATATCTATATAACTATGCAGCTGAACCATGGAAAGCCCAATACTGGCTGCGTGAGGTGATGGATAAACTATATGCACCTACTCCTGATGGTTACTGTGGTGATGAAGATAACGGTCAGACTTCAGCCTGGTACGTATTCTCATCTATGGGATTTTATCCTGTTTGTCCCGGTAGTGATGAATATGTGATTGGTTCGCCATTGTTTGAGAAGATGACGATAAATCTTGAGAACGGAAAGAAGGTAGTAATAAATGCTCCGGGTAACAAGCATGAAACAAGGTTTGTAAAGAATATCAAGCTGGATGGTAAGGATTACTCTAAGAACTACTTTAACCACTCTTATCTAATGAATGGTGCAACTATTGACTTTACAATGTCAGAAGAGCCTAACAAGACAAGAGGTATTGAAAAGTCTGATGCTCCTTATTCTTTTTCAAATGAAAACAAATAGTAATATCAGGAAGTAAGTACAAAAAAAGACCGGCTCAAATGAGTCGGTCTTTTTTTGATAGTTGCGGAGGCAGGATTCGAACCCACGACCTTTGGGTTATGAGCCCAACGAGCTACCACTGCTCCACTCCGCGATAATGTTTGTTCCCTAATGGGAGTGCAAAGATAGAAAAAGATTTTATAAAAACAAAATCTAAGCGAATCTTTTTTATTTATCCTTGAAGTTCCACTGGAAAACACTACATTTGATACAAAATTAAAAAAGGATGTCTGATAGTTTAGTAATTATTCCAACTTACAACGAGAAAGAAAATATCGAGAGTATAATACGAACGGTATTTAATCTTGAAAAGCAGTTTCATATACTGGTTATTGATGATGGATCACCTGATGGTACGGCGAATATTGTACATCGACTTATATCAGATGAGTACTCAGACAAACTATTTATAGAAGAGAGAAAAGGGAAAATGGGACTGGGTACTGCTTACATCCACGGATTCAAATGGGCATTGGCACGTTCATATGAATATATATTTGAGATGGATGCTGATTTTTCTCATGATCCGAATGATCTTCCCAGATTATACTCAGCATGTCATGACGAAGGGTATGATGTTTCTGTTGGATCGCGTTACTCAACAGGTGTGAATGTTGTTAACTGGCCAATGGGGAGGGTTCTTATGTCCTATTTCGCATCTAAATATGTGAGGATTATCACTGGTCTGAAAGTTCATGATACAACAGCCGGGTTTGTTTGTTACAGGAGAAAAGTTCTTGAAACAATAGATCTTGATAATATCAAATTCAAGGGCTATGCATTTCAGATTGAGATGAAATATTCAGCTTCTTACCTTGGTTTTAAAGTTAAAGAGGTATCGGTGATATTTGTAAACAGACGATTGGGAACGTCAAAAATGAATACTAGTATTTTCGGGGAGGCTTTTTTTGGAGTTATTATTTTACGCTGGCGTAGTTTTACTGGAAAAATAAAACCAAAAGTCAAATTAGTAAGTGGTGAGTGATGATACTGATAAATAAAGCTACAATAATAAATGAGGGCAGTTCTTTTATTGGCTCTGTATTAATTGAAGGGGAGAAAATTTCTGAAATTTTCAGAGATGATGTATCAGAAGGTATATTTAATTCATGTAATAAAGTTATTGATGCACGTGGGTTGTATCTTATGCCGGGTGTTATTGATGATCAGGTTCATTTCAGGGATCCGGGACTTACCCACAAGGGTGATTTCTACACTGAAAGCAGGGCTGGTGTTGCAGGTGGAGTAACCTCATATATGGAGATGCCTAATACAAAACCGCAGACTATAACTAATGATGATCTTTTTAGAAAATTAGAAATGGCAGCAGAGAAATCTGCTTCTAATTTTTCGTTTTATCTTGGTGCGACCAACGACAATATTTCTGAACTAAAAAAAATTGATAAAAAGTATGTGTGCGGGGTAAAGGTATTTATGGGTGCTTCTACAGGCAACATGCTGGTAAATAATGTGAGAGCACTGCAGCAAATATTTGCTGAGGTGGACTCTCTTATTGCTACTCATTGTGAGAAAGAGGAGATTATTCGAGATAACGTAGATATTTATAAAAAGAAATTTGGTGAGAATATTCCTATTAAGTATCACCCTATAATAAGAAGTACGGAAGCTTGCTATCAATCCTCTGCACAGGCAATTGAACTTGCTGATAAATATGGTTCCAGACTTCATGTTTTACACTTGTCAACTGCCCGTGAGATGAGTTTGTTGAGTAATTCACCTTTGGAGGACAAAAAAATTACAGGTGAGGTTTGTGTTCATCATCTCTGGTTTACAGACAGGGATTATGAAAGACTTGGAACAAAAATAAAATGGAATCCGGCTGTAAAGTCGGTCGAAGACAGAAACGCAATTCGCGAAGCATTGATTACTGGAAAACTTGATGTGGTCGCTACAGATCATGCTCCTCATTTATTAAGTGAGAAAGAGGGAGGATGTTTGCAGGCTGCATCGGGAGGACCATTGGTTCAGCATTCTTTGCAGGTTATGTTGGAGCTTGCTCACGAAGGGTTATTCACTAAGGAGTTTATAGTGGAAAAGATGTGTCATGCACCTGCTAAACTTTTTGGTGTGAAGGGTCGCGGTTTTATTCGTAAAGGTTATTATGCAGATCTTGTTCTTATTGACCCTTCTGAGACATATACTGTAACTGATAAAAATATCTTATATAAATGTGGATGGTCACCGTTTGAAGGTGAGACATTCCATAATTCAATTAATAAAACATTTATAAACGGTCAGATTGCTTTTGAAGATGGTGTAGTTTCTGAAAAACTATTCGGTAAAGCACTCGAGTTTGAAAATTATTAAAACCTTTTCAAGTGAAATTTTTGTTTACTGTTCAGGGTGAGGGCAGAGGGCATTATACACAGGCCTTATCGCTTTCAGCTATTCTCAGAAAGCATGGGCATGAAGTTGCAGCTGTACTGGTAGGTACAAGTGAATCCAGGCAGATACCTTCATTTTTCAAAGAAAAGATTCAGGCACCAGTGTATGAATATAGTAGTCCTAATTTTACATCATTCTATAAAGATAAGAAGCCAAATATTTTTTTGAGTGTGCTGAACAACTTTTCCCGTCCCTTTATATACAGGAAGAGTTTACAATTGGTAAGGGATAAAATTGAGGAGATTAGACCTGATGTTGTGATTAACTTTTATGAGATGATCACAGGGATGGTTTATCAAATTTATAAGCCTGATAGAAAGCTGGGAATCCCTATGATATGTCTGGCACACCAGTATATATTGTTGAATAATAATTATAAAACATCCAGAGAGCAGGATGTGAAATATTATCTGCTTAGAATGCTCTCGAGAATTACTTCACGCAGAGCATCAAAAATACTGGCACTCTCATTTCGTGATATTCCCTGCTCAGGGAAAGTGAAAACAGTACCACCACTTCTACGCTCTGAAGTTTTTAGTATTAAACCTTCTGAAGGTGATTACATACATGGTTATATGTTAAATACCGGATTTTATGATGAGGTATTTAACTGGCATATTAAAAATCCGGATATACCTTTGAGATTTTTCTGGGATAAAAAAGATGCTGAAGAAGTGACAAAGATTGATGAGAATTTTATTCTTTACACTCTGAATGATAATAACTTCTTACAAAGTATGGCGGGCAGTAAAGCGTATGCTACTACCTCCGGCTTTGAATCTGTGTGTGAGGCACTTTATTTCAGAAAACCAATATTGATGATTCCTGTGCATGTTGAACAGGAGTTTAATGCTTATGATGCGGGACTCTCAGGTGCAGGTGTGACTGGCAAAAAGTTTAATCTTGATGAGCTGATTAACTTTATACCTAAATATTCACCCGATGAGAAATTCCGCAATTGGGTACATAAAGCAGAAGAGATCTACATTAAAGAGATTACAGGTGAACAGTTATAACCCTACCGAGTCCCTGTAAAAATCCAAAGCTTCAAAAAACAGCTCTTTATCTGCAGTTTGATCAATCTGAACAGTGCCGGTATCTGAGAGAAGTGTGAAATTGATTATTCCACCTTGATTTTTCTTGTCGTGACCGGTTATTTCATACAACTGTTCATAGTTGTCGCATGTGATATCAAAAGCACCGTAGTTCTGTTGTATGAATCGTACTGTCTCCTGAAGTTTATCTTTTGGAAAGCCACATAATCTGTGTGAGAGATATAGCTCAACTATGATACCCCAAGCTACTGCATAACCGTGGAGAATTGGGCTGCTTTTTGAAATGGCAAAGCTTTCGAATGCATGTGCAGTTGTATGTCCCAGGTTTAAAGCTTTTCTTATGTTTTTCTCGAATGGATCCTTTTCAACAATCTCTCTTTTTATTCCAACAGATCGGAATACAAGTTCGTTCAGTCTTGAGTAATCGATATCGTTGAGAGGGAATGATAGGATCTCTTGCAAGTCAGCTTCAGAGTGTATAAGAGCATGTTTAATCATTTCAGCATAACCTGAAAGGATGCCTTTGTGACCAAGTGAGTGAAAAAAATCGGTAGATATAATTACATAATCGGCAGGGTAAAAAGAGCCTATCTCATTTTTATATCCTTCGAAATTAATACCTGTTTTTCCTCCAACAGCTGCATCTACAGCTCCAAGCAACGTTGTTGGTATATTTATATATTTTATACCTCTTTTAAAAGTTGCCGCAGCAAATCCTCCAAGATCGGTAACCATACCCCCTCCCAGGTTTATAAGCAGTGAGTGGCGGGTGGCACCCTTTTCGGTGAGAACTCTCCATACTTTACACAAATTCTCAACAGTTTTATTGGTGTCATCTGCCGGAATTGAGATGTTGACTGCTTCTTGAATGATTCTACTTTTTTCGATAAGAGGGTAACAGTTGATAACTGTATTTTGATCAGTCAGAAGGTAAAGTTTGTCATAATTGATACTTCTTACCGCTTTCTCTATATCCTCTATTATATTGTCACTTTTTATTATTTGCTGCATTACTTAGATATTTCACTATTTTTTTTATTATCAAGTGCTTGATAAAGCTCTTCCTGAATTCGTTCCCTGATTTCGAGCGAAGATAGTCTGTCAGGAGACCTGGCTGGATTCACTCTGTTAGATAGAAATATATATATCATATTGTTTGTTGGATCTACCCAAAAGCAGGTGCCAGTAAAACCTGTATGACCATATACTTCAATTGGGGTGCCGGGACTGGTTGGATTTGCTTTTGAGTTCCTGGGGTCCGGCTTATCAAAACCCATTCCCCTTCTGCTGATACTGCTCTTTGCAGTAGTGAACAGTTCAACTGTCTCCTTGCTTAAAAAGCGTTCACCACCATATTCACCTTTGTTTAACCACATTTGATAAAGCTTAGCCAGATCATTGGCATTTGAAAATAGTCCCGCATTACCTGATATGCCACCAAAAAGTGCTGCACCCTCGTCATGCACATAACCCCTTAGATGTTGTTTACGGAAAAAAGGATCATTTTCAGTTGGCGCAATTATGTCGGCAGACATATATTTCAGAGGTTGGAAAGTAGTAGAAACTGAGCCAAGTTTGTCATAAAAATTGTTTTGAACAAAATTGTTGAGGTCTACGCCTGAAATATTTTCAACAGTCTCTTTTAGCAGCATAAAATTAAGACAGCTGTAGCGGTACTGACCAACTCTCTGCAGTGGTGTGTCAATAACTTCTTTAAGAAGTGCAGAATGCATTTTGTCGCTTGCATACATGTTTTCTGCAACAGGCATATAAAATTCATCTGATGCTTTAGAAGAGATCATATCAGGATAGAACTTGTAGTCGGTGCGTCCCCATGCTCCTGCATAATGGGCATGAAAAGTATTGGAACGTGATCCGAAAAGAGAACCTGTATAACTGTTTTTATCTATTGCGGTTACGTAATAGGGGATGAATGATACAATTCCTGTTTCATGTAAAAGTAAAGATCTAATTCGAATATTTTCTTTATTAGAACCCTTGGTCTCTTTGACGAATTTTCCCAGGTTATCTTGAAGTGCTAACTTTTTCTCATCATAAAGCTTCATTACAGCAGGGAGTGTAGCTGATGCTTTTGTTACTGAAGCTAGGTCATAGACTGTTTCGCTTGTAACATCAGGACTCTCTCCGTAACTCAGCTTACCAAACTCCCTTTCGTAGATTATTACACCATCTTTTGCTACTAATATCTGACATCCCGGATATGCTCTCTGGCGTATACCCTCCAGTGCAATATTTTCTATATTGTCAAATAATTCTGATTTGAGTCCAACCTCCTCAGGTAAAGAGTAACTCAGTCGTATCTTTTCTGTATCTATACCTGTACCCTCCTTGAAATTTCCGGATGAAACAGGCAGCTTCCCTGTCATTCTTATACCTCCGAATATTCCCTGGGCAACACTCATCTGAGCGAACTCAGAATTATCATAGGCAACAATTACTGCGTTAGCTTTATCTGTTGCAGAACTAAATTTACTCAGATTGTAAGGTGAGGTGAAAAGAACAAAAATAATCTGTTTGCTGCTTGTAGGTATTTGAAGTGATGCTATATCACTGATCTTGTCTGAATGAATTGAAATTATTATCAGGTTATGTTTATTTAGGTCAATTATCTTGGTTGCATCTGCAGGTGACTGTACCTGATAAGAGGTAACTTCACCATATTTTTTAAGGTACTTTTGGAAAGTGTTTGATGCTGGTGCACCTATTGTAACTGATGCTATATTTCTTTTATGCAGTTCTGTAATTGGAACTAAGTTATTGTTGTTTTTTAAGAGCGTGACAGCTCCATCATAAATTTTTCTTTGCGTCCACTCAGCCTGGGATGAATTTACAGCATTTCTGACATGAGATGTGTTTATTGGTGTAAACTTATGTGCACCGGCGATGAATTTGTAAGTGAGAATCTTACGTACTTTTTCTTCAAGCATCGAAGTAGGGATTCTGCCTTCTTCAACCGCTTTCTTTACCGATTCAAACTCGTTTTTCTGATTTATGACTCCAAGTATGATATCATTCCCGGCAAGAATAGCCTTTACGCTTGCTTCATTTTGAGTAGATACCCCTTTCATTGCCATCCCGTCTGTAAATGTTAAACCAGTGTATCCCATCTCTTCTTTGAGAAGTTTGATGCCTACCTCAGGTGACAGGCTTGCCGGAAGGCCCTTGGTATTCAGTGCGGGTACGTCGAGGTGCCCTGTCATTATTCCTGATAAGCCTGCATTGATATACTTACGGAAAGGGTATAATTCAAACTGTTCTATTCTTGCTTTGTTATGTGTTATTACAGGCAAAGTTTTATGTGAGTCCTCTGATGTATCACCATGACCAGGGAAATGTTTTGCGACTGATATAACGCCATTGCTCTCCAATCCCATTGCATAGGCTATTCCTTTTCTTGAAACGTTATCAGGATTCTCTCCAAATGATCTGTTGCCAATAATCGGATTGGCAGGGTTACTGTGCACATCAATTACCGGAGCAAAATTTATGTGAATTCCCATCTCTTTACATTGACGGGCAACTTCAGACCCATATAGCTCAACTATTTTTTCATCCTGAATTGCACCAATTATCATATTCCTTGGAAATGAAGGAGCGTCCTGTATTCGCATTGATAACCCCCACTCACCATCAAGAGAGATGAATAATGGAACTTTACTAAGCTCTTGTGCATAGTTAGTTATACTTGCCTGCTGAGAGAGTGTTCCTTTTGAAAATAATAATCCGCCAACTTTCTGATTTTGAATATATCCTGCAATCCTTGGCTTCCAGTCGTTTCGAGACTCAACAATTGGCATAAAAAGCTGACCAATTTTTTCGTCAAGTGACATAGTAGAATATATTGAGTCTACCCAGTGGTCAACTGCTTTCTGATCTGATTGCTTGTAAAGGTTAGTTGTTACTTGTGCCGAAGTGATAAAAGTACACAAGCTTATTATAAAAAGTAGTGCTGTTCTTTTAGTCATAAATCTATTGGGCTTTTTCAAAATATAACTTTTACTCTATCACCTATAATTTTCCTGTTAAAGTAAATAATTTATCTTTTGTTCCCCTTTACTTTTTTAAGTTCGATATCCAGTCTGCCAACATATACGCCTCTTCCGTTAGTCTGAAATATTGTAACTTCTTTATTATCCAGGTTTTTCCTTATTGCAGGCTCTTTCATGTAGGTGTGACTGTGACCACCGACAATTAAATCGATGCCTCTTGTGGATTCAGCCAGATTGAGATCTGCATTATATCCCAGGTGAGAAAGACATACAATCATGTCGCATTTATACTTTGTAGTAAGCAGTTCTGCCATTTCATTTGCAGTCTTGACAGGGTCCAGGAATTTCATTCCTTCATAATTACCAGCTGCAATTAAACCTCTTGGTTGTATATTAATTCCGATAACTCCTATCCTTACTCCATCTTTTTTTAAAATAATGAATGGTTTAATAAGATTCTTCAGAGCGGTTTGTGAGAAGTCGTAATTACTGGAAACAATAGGAAAGTTTGCTTCACGAACAACTTTTTCAAGTATTTCTAATCCATAATCAAACTCATGATTGCCTAATGTGGCGGCATCGTATCCCATGAGATTCATAGCTTTAACCTCAACTTCCCCCTTAAAAAGGTTGAAGTAGGGTGTGCCCTGAAGAAAGTCTCCGGCATCAAAAAGTAGTACATTCTTGTTTTCTTTCCTTATCTGATCTATTAATTCTGCACGTCTGACAACACCACTCTTACCAGGGGATGTCCTGTCAGTTTTAGGAAGTGGTTCAATCCGGCTGTGAGTATCGTTTGTGTGAAGTATCACCAGGTTTTTTTGAGAGTAAGCGTTGCAGCTTATGGTTAACAGTAAGCAAATTATATAATATTGTATATTAGTTTTCATATTTTTCCTGTTTATTCAATTACCTCAATACGACCATCAAGAACTGATTTAATCTCATTTCCCTGACGTGTTTGTTCTCTTACCCAATCAATCATAATATCTCGTAATGTAACTCCTGTATCGGTTGTTGATACTGCATCGAGGAAGGCACTCATATTATCGTTACCTCCTGCAAGATAATCAAGTGTTACTATTTTGTAAATCTTATCATTATCAATTGGTTTGCCATCAACTGTGACACTTTTTACTTTGCTGTTTTCAATTTTAAGTTTAACATTAGATGAGATGCCTGCACCTCCGATTCTTGCATATGCATCAAACATTCTCTTCAGGTCTACTCCCTTTAACTCAAGAAATGTAATAGTATTGTCGAATGAGTATATTTCATATAGGTTACCTACTGTAATAGCTCCTTTGGGCATGTTGGCCCTGTGACCGTGAACGTTCATCACTCCAATATCTGCACCACCGGGAAGATGTTCATCGCCATACTTTTTCATTACATCAGAAGTGAAATTTGTAAGCAAACTTTCTGGTCGTTTGTATTCCATTTGTTCAAATGAATTTCCTATGACTACATTCATCTCCAAATCCAGGTCGGTTTTGTATGTGTTGACCAGGTTGTACATTTTTGAATTTGACTGATTGTCAAATGTTGAGTCAACCTCTATTAAGGTGCCATTAATTTCTGCTATTTGATATTGTGATTTGCATGATAGCAGAGAGATTGCCAGGAAGACAATCCATATTGTCTTGATATTCATTCGATTTATTTCTATTTTGGTGTATGAAATTTCAAAAATACGTTTTTTTCTCTATTGTATCAAGAGCAAAAATAGAATAAACATTAAATATTGTTTTAGATGGAAATTAAAATAAAAATTGCTACCTTTGCAACCGCTTTGCTCAATCTCTGTCGAAATTAATTCGTTATATTGGGTTTAAACAGGGTTAATTATTAACATAAAGCATTGAAAACGATGGACTTAATAAAAGTAGCGGAAGAAGCTTTCGCAAAAGAAAAGAAAGAATTCCCAAAATTTAAAAGTGGTGATACGATTACAGTAGCTTATCGTATTGCAGAGGGTAACAAGGAGCGTATTCAGCAGTATCGCGGAGTTGTAATTAAAATATCAGGTCAGGGTGAAAATAAACGTTTCACCGTTAGAAAAATGTCTGACAATATTGGGGTAGAACGTATTTTCCCAATTAACTCACCTTTTATTGACAGTATTACTCTTAACAGTCAAGGTAAAGTTCGCAGAACTAAACTTTACTATCTTCGTAGCTTACGTGGTAAAGCTGCACGTATTAAGAAAAAAGGTTATTAATACTCCGCTTACTAACGAAATAAAAATGCTCCGGTTTCTCGGAGCTTTTTTTATGCTTCTTTTTAAACAGAGAAATTTTATTGTTTAACTTTACCGCCGACACAATCATACTATTAATCAATCAAAATATGCTGCATAAGACAGAGGGAATAGTACTTGGATCTTCAAAATATAGTGACCGATATTCAATTGTAAGAATATTTACTCGTAATTTTGGGACTGTGTCTTACCTGTTACCTCTATCGAATAGTAAAAAAGCAAAAATAAAAACATCTCTTTTCTTCCCTCTTTCAGTACTTAATCTTGAAGTTGAGCATATACCCCTGCGCGATGTACACAAATTGAAAGATGCAGAGAGACAGTTCCCATTGTATGATATTTGCAATAATATGATTAAAGTGTCACTTGCTTTTTTTCTCTCTGAGTTTTTAATGCGTGTTCTTAAAGAATCGGATAATAATGAATTAACTTTTGATTATATAAAAAATTCTGTGGAAGCGCTTGAGGCTGCAAAAAAAGGTGTTGCAAATTTTCATATTGCATTTATAATAGGTTTGACTCGTTTTACAGGTATTTATCCAAATTGGGAGAATTTGTATAATTATGGCTATTTTGATCTGATTAATGGAGAGTTTATAAGTAGTGCGCCTTCTCATAAACACTATCTTAATAGAATGCAGTGTTCTTACTTAGTCCATTTGCAACGTATGAACTATGGGAATATGCACCTGTTTAAGCTGTCTCGAGAGAACAGAAATATGATATTGGATTATCTGATTGAATACTACAGATTACATTTATATGAGTTCCCAAAGCTTAAATCTCTGGAAATATTACGAGAAATGGTTTGATAGAACGGGTAAGATATTATCTATTTGTACGCTTGGTAAATTATTGTTCTTCCTGTAGTGTGAATCTTAAAACTGTCAGAAAGTGATTCATTTAATGATCCTTCCCACCAATTATTCAGCGCTCTGTTCATTAGAGGGTATTTAAGGTTTTCTGTAGTTAATTGTACTTTATCGATAGAAAAAATAGAAACTTTCTCTCCTTTGTAGCTGTTAAATTTTGTAGTTGAATTTATAGGTGTAAAAATTCCCCAATTTGTTACCATAATGATATTAACATCAGAAATATAATCAGCCAGTAATGAAATATTGCCTAAAGTGTGATCCTCCCGCTTGCCGGTACCTCCAACAATAACTATATCTTTTTTACCCCTTTCTATACAAAACTGAACTGACTTAGTGAGGTCATTAGTTTCCTGATCACTGTTCGGATGTATTATGTCTGAATAAAGATCCCTGTTCTCATTAGAGATAGAGTCACAATCACCTACAATAGCATCTGGTTTTCCTCCCTTTTCTATAAACTCGTTTGCCGCTCCATCACTGCAAACAATATATGTTGCACTTTCTATACATGAGAGTGGTAAGGGGTGAGTTGGGAACCGACCGTTTGCAATTATTACTGTTGAAATACTGCTTAGAAGATTTTTCATTTGTGAATCTTTATCATGCAAAGATAATCACCTTCTATATATAAATGAAAAAGAGAGACTCAAAAAAGAGTCCCTCTTCTGTAATCATTTTTATCAATACAAATTAATCTTCCATGTTTTCTATTAATGCAATAGATTTTGGAAATAAAATATTGTTTTCGAGGTGAATGTGCCTGTGCAGATCCTCTTCAAATTCCTGAAGTAAACTTAATGTTACTCTGTAAGTATTGCATGCATCAGCAGGAGGATTATAGTTGTCGGTGAGTTCACTGATAGTTCTGAATCTTTCTCCTTCAACATTATGATCATCTTCCATAAGGGCAATATATTCAGCAGCATCTCCCATCTTTGCAACAGGTTTTTTACCTCCCGTTATCTGTGCTTTAACCACTTGTCTGATATATGGGAATAACATTAACTCCTCTTTTCTGAGATGAGCTGAGAGATCTCCTGCAGACTCTTTAAATAAACGTTCTACTTCATAGAGTTCAGGATGCATGTTGCCATGTACATTTACAATTTTCTCAAGATAAGGAGTGATCTCCGGTATTTTTGAGTCAATATACCTGTGGTGAGTCTTTTCTATATAATCAGAGAGTAAATCAAGAGGAAAAGATTTGAAATCGATATCTCCTTGATTCTTTTCACTGGTCACATCATTAAGCTCATTAATAAGAGTTTCTTCATCTATTTGATTTTTTTTGCTGGCATCAGCGATCGTTCTGTTTCCATTGCAACAGAAGTCTATTTTGTATTTTTTAAAAACAGATGCAGCTTTGTAGTTTTCTGCTACTATTTTTCCAATTATACTTTGGTTGTTAATTTCCATTTAGTTTGAATTTAATTAATAATTAATGTTTTACTTTTAAAAACAGTTATAACTATTCTGTTTTATCATCTAATTCTTTTTCTGTAGGTTTTCTTTTCTTCATTATTGTTAATTGATATACAAATAAGAAAAGAGCGATACTTCCTATGGCAAAAATTGTATCACCAATTGTGCGAAGCCATTTAAATACATTTAATAAGGGTTGTTGCATAAACTCGGCTGACCTTGCCCACCACATTCCCTCTTTAACACTGGCTACTGTCTGCATTAGTCCTACAGGCAGAAGACTTAAAACTACCATCAACAGCAGTCCTATGTTAAGTGTCCAGAAAGTGAATGAGATCAGTTTATCGTTCCATTTATGCTTGCGGTACATACTGCGCAATACAAATAGTATCAGCCCAATACCTAACATTCCATATACTCCAAAGAGTGCTGCATGACCATGAACCGGGGTGGTATTTAATCCTTGCATATAGTACAATGCAATAGGAGGATTAATTATGAATCCGAAAATACCGGCACCTAAAAAATTCCAGAATGCTACTGACAACAGGAAGTATATAGGCCATTTGTAATCTTTGAGCCACTCAGTTGCTTTGCTGAGTCGATAGTTATGATATGCCTCAAAACCAATTATTACTAGGGGTACTACTTCAAGTGCACTGAATGTTGCACCTACAGCCATCACTGCTGTTGGTGTTCCCGTAAAATAGAGGTGATGAAAAGTACCTAAAATACCTCCTGATAAGAATATTACAGTAGCAAACAGTACATTATTTGTTGCGGACTTTATTCCTAATAGACCCAGACGTACAAAAAGAAATGCGGCAACTACTGTTGCAAATACTTCAAAGAAACCTTCTACCCAAAGGTGGACTACCCACCAGCGCCAATATTCTGCTACAGCCAGATTTGTAGTTCTGCCCCACATAAGACCGGCTGCATAAAACAGAGCAATGGCAGCACATGATATAAGGAAAAGTATTAGCAGACTTTTTTCCGACGTTTTTTTTCTGATAATCGGAAGAATAGGTCTTACCATAAGTGCCAGCCACAGGAATAAGCCTACCACTAGTAATAATTGCCAGAACCGTCCAAGATCTACATATTCATATCCTTGGTGGCCAAACCAAAAATTATTTACCAAATCGAGTCTCTGCATAACCCCAAACCATTGGCCAATTAATGATCCTGCAACAACTATTAACAGGGCAACAAAGAGAACATTAACTCCAATCTTCTGATGTTTAGGATCTCTTCCACTTAATGATGGTGCGATATAAAGTCCTGTTGCTAGCCATGAAGTTGCAATCCAGAAGATTGCAAGTTGTATATGCCAGGTACGTGTTATCGAGTATGGAATAAAGCTTGCAATATCTATCCCGTAGAACCCATCACCCTCTACCGAGTAATGAGCTGTTATTACTCCAAGTAGTACTTGTGCCAAAATTAGCAGGTTTACTATCCAGAAGTACTTTTTGACAGCCCACATGGAAGGTGTTATTGTTTGGTTCATAAGTGGGTCTTCGACAGGGCGCAGAATCTCTTCTTCTCGAGAACGTGCCTGAACAAATATCATTATACCTATACCAACAAGCAACATAATTATACTGAAACCGGTCCAAAGAATCAGATCACTGGTTGGTACATTGCCAATTTGTTCATCAGGCGGCCAGTTATGAGTATAGGTAATATTTTCGCCGGGGCGATTGGTAACACATGCCCATGAAGCCCAGAAAAAGAATGTTGACATTTTATTCATTCTGTCTTCACTTTTAATAGAATTCTTTGCAATTGCATATGAAGCTCTAAGTTCGTCGAATTCAGGATTATCCATGAAAATACCGGAATAATACTCATTTAAAAAGAGAAATGCCTCATACCTTTCATTATGAATTACCAGGTTTCCCGTTTTCTCATCATATGTATTTTCTCTTAGAAATCTTTGCAACCTGCTTTCCATAAATGCTTTTTCATCAGGCAATAGTGATTCAAACTCAACACCGTGGTCTTCCTGCGACCATTTATTGAGAAGGAACTGTGCTTCTCTGTGCAGGTAGTCTGCCGTCCAATCGGGTGCAACATATGCACCATGCCCCCAAATTGTACCAACTTCTTGTCCACCCATACTTTGCCAAATATTTTGACCATCTTTAATATCCTGTCCGGTAAAAAGGACTTTACCTGAAGAGTTTACGACATTAACGGGAATAGGTGGTGCCTTTTGATATATTTGCTTTCCATAGTAAAGCAGCACAGCAAAAGAAAAAATAATAACTGCTGAGAGGGCAATCCAAAGATTTTTCTGTGACATACTGATAATTTTTAAATGTTATAAATTATGTTCTATATTGCTGTTCTGATATAGATATGAATCAATCCTTAAAAATGAATTTATTATCTTATTAAAGACAAAAATATCGGCAATCAGAGCAGATAAAAATTCAATAATAATAATTTCAACTAACGCATAAGCATAAAATCCTTTTTGCCAATACCGGTAGCAAGTTCAAATAATGTTGTAGAATGCAATACCTCTTTCATTTCATTTCTAATTGATGTTACAGTGTTATGCATTGGACATGGTTGATTTTCATCACAATGGCTTAACCCAAGTACACATCCTTTAAAAAAGCTGTTCCCATCAATAGCTTTGACTATGTCGGCAATAGTAATTAAATGCAGATTTTCCTGTTTAATTTCAAAACCACCATTAGGGCCTGTGTAAGAGTCTACTATTTTATTTTTTGAAAGAACTCCAAGAATTTTTCCTGTAAAAGCTTCTGGCGAATCTATATTGCGTACAATATCATCAATTTTAACCCTTCTCTTTTCAATAGATTGAGAGGCGATATATAACGCTGCTTTAATTCCATATTCACAAGATTTTGAAAACATCTATTTCAATTATCTATAAAACTTTGTAACTACAACAATTCTCTAACTATAACAAAGATATGTCTATTTTTTAATTTAAGACAAAAAAGTAGATAAATATTACTGTTAAATTTCAAATTGATAGTATAGTTGTTTAAATAGTATATTTATGCAAATTGGTGTAAATGTTTAATAAAATATAAAAAGTTATCTCCATCAAACAATAGAAGCTGGAAACTGTTCTTAAGTAGATTCATTCTAATTTATTAAAACAAACAAACAGAAAATATTAAAGGAGTTAATATGGCAAAGACAAGTGCTAAAGTTAAGACTGAATTGTCTAAAGATAAATTGCTGGAGATGCACAGGATGATGTTGGATATCCGCAATTTTGATAATAAAGTTAACCGTTTGGTAAAAAGAGGTGTAGTACCTGGTATGACACATTTCTCAGTGGGTGAAGAGGCTGCTAATGTTGGAGCTGTAGCCGCTATTAATATTGGATCAGATCTTATTACATCTAATCATAGAGGACATGGACAGAGTATTGCTCTGGGAATTGATCTAAATGAGATGATGGCAGAGATTATGGGAAAAGCTACCGGAACCTGTAAAGGTAAAGGAGGCTCAATGCATATTGCAGACCTTGATGGCGGAAACCTAGGAGCAAATGGTATTGTAGGAGGGGGAATGGGTATGGCCATTGGTGCTGCACTGACTCAGAAAATGAAAAAAACAGGTAATATTGTTGTATGTTTTTTTGGTGATGGTGCATGTAATGAAGGTACATTTCATGAAACCCTAAATATGGCATCAATATGGAAACTACCTGTTATTTTTTATTCAATTAATAACATGTATGGTATTAGTACACCCATTTCAGACGTAATAAATATTGATTATAATTATAGAAGAGCCGCATCATACGGAATCCCAGGACATTTTATTGAAGATGGAAATGACTTGTTGGCTGTATATAATAAATTTGAAGAGATTGTAAAATATGTTCGTGAAGGTAACGGACCTGTGTTGGTAGAATCTATAACATATCGTTATTTAGGTCACTCAACTTCAGACCCTGGTAAATATAGAACAAAAGAAGAGGTTGATGAATGGAAAAAGAAAGATCCTATTACTCGTTTCGAAAAATATATGTTAGATAATAACCTTGCAACAAAGAAGGAAATAGAAGCAGTTGAGAAGGCCTCTGAGGATGCAGTAGAAGAATCAGTTAAATTCGCTTTAAGCAGTCCTGAACCTACTTTAGAATCTGCTTTTGAAGATATTTACGCACCTTAATTCTAACAATTATATTAATAAAATAGGAGATAGACCTTTGAGGTCTGACACAAACATATAAAACAGCTCAGTTAAATATAGATGGAAAAAGAAACTAAATTAATGTCAGTCCGTGATGCAATAATCATGGCAATGTCCGAGGAAATGCGTCGTGATGAAAACGTTTTCCTAATGGGAGAAGATGTGGGTATTTTTGGTGGTGATTTTGGTACTTCTGTTGGTATGCTTGAAGAGTTTGGTAAAGAGAGAGTACGTGATACACCAATATCAGAAAATGCAATTTCAGGAGCCGCCATCGGTGCAGCAATGACAGGTATGCGTCCAATCGTAGATGTTACCTTTATGGACTTTATTGTTTATATGATGGATAATATTGTCAATCAAGCTGCAAAAACAAGATACATGTTTGGTGGTAAAGGTCAGATACCTGTTGTTTTCCGCGCAGCCGCAGGTGGAGGTGTAGGATCCGCAGCACAGCATTCTCAATCACTAGAAGCATGGTTTACACATATACCCGGGTTAAAAGTGATTGCACCGGGTACTCCTGCTGATGTGAAGGGTTTACTTAAAGCTGCAGTACGTGACAATAACCCTGTAATTTTCCTTGAGTATAAGGCTCAGTACAATATGAAGGGTGAAGTACCACTCGATCCTGATTTTGTTCTGCCAATCGGTAAGGCCGATATTAAAAGAGAAGGAAAGGATGTGACAGTAGTAACATATGGTCGTATGCTGGAAAGAGTTATGCAAGCAGCTCAGGAAGTTTATGACGCAGAAGGAGTAGAGGTTGAAGTGGTGGACTTAAGAACACTTTCTCCACTTGATAAGGATGCAGTTATACAGTCCGTAAAGAAAACCGGAAAAGTACTGTTAGTAAACGATGCTCACAAAACCAGTGGTTTTATTGGTGAAGTAGCTGCTACAATTGCAGAGAGTGAAGCGTTTGATTATCTGGATGGAAGGATTTTGAGATTAGCAGGAGAAGATGTGCCAATTCCTTATAACCAGACTTTAGAATCTGCAATGATTCCAAGTGTAGAACGAATTAGGAAATATATCCTCAAACTAGTTAATAACAGGTAAAAATCTGAGTTGATGGAAAACAGAAAACTAAGAGCAACACCTGCAGCAAGGACATTGGCAAAACGCTTGGGTGTGGATCTGTTTAATGTAACCGGAACAGGTTATAAAGGACGTATTCACAGAGATGATGTTGCAGGGTTTAACTACGAAGATAAAATACATGTGTCTCCTTTAGCTCAAAAGATTGCTGATGAGCATAATATAGATCTGAAAGGGGTGGTAGGCACCGGTTATCGCAACAAGATCATGAAGGATGATGTTCTTCAACTAATAAATGATCCAGAAATTATCTCACGATTTAAGCTTGATGATTTCGGATATCCGACAATTCCTGTTTCAACACAAACCACTAAGCAGACTACCGTTCAGCAAACTCCTGCAGCTGTGAAATCACAGCCGGCTCAGGTCGCAGCTTTTGACAGGGAAACAGAGACAGTTCCGATGACACAGATGCGAAAAATTATATCAAAGCGGATGTCTGAAAGCTTCTTCGGTGCACCTACATTTATTCAAACCTGGGAGATTGATATGACCGAGCTACTTGCTCTGCGTAAGAAACTGATCAACCCAATAATGGAAAAGACAGGTAAAAAGCTTACGGTGACCGATCTTATTTCAATGGCGGTTGTAAAGACTTTGCTGAAACATAAATATATAAACTCGAGCCTGAACAAAGAGGGAACTGAATTAACCTTTCACAACTATGTAAATCTTGGGATGGCTGTTGGTATGGATGATGGATTGCTTGTCCCTGTAGTAAAAGGTGCGGATAAGATGTCGTTAAGTGAATTTGTTGTTGCAATGAAGGATTTAACAGAGCGTACATTCGCTAAAAAACTACTCCCTGATGAGCAGAGTGGAAGCACTTTTACAATCAGTAATCTTGGAATGTATGGAGTGGATGAATTTACTGCTATAATAAATCAGCCAAATTCGGCAATCCTAAGTGTTTCATCAACACAGCAAAGAGCTGTACCTCGTGATGGAGAGATAGTTATTCGCCCAATTATGAAAATAAGTCTGACCGCTGATCACAGGGTAATCGACGGATTAACAGGAGCTAAATTTATGACCGACCTTAAGGCGGCATTAGAGGATCCATTAACATTGTTTGTTTAGAAGATTGGTTTTAAATATTACAATAGGAAAATTTGTACAAAATTGACAATAGAAAAAAAATAAAATATGGCTTTTGAAATAATCATGCCCAAAGCAGGTATAGACATGACCGAAGGGCAAATTGTAAAATGGTTAAAGAAAGAGGGTGATCAAGTAAAAGAAGGTGAGATCATTCTTGAAATTATGACCGATAAAACAAGTATGGAGATTGAGGCTGAGGCTTCAGGTATACTGTTGAAGATTGTTCATAAAGATAATGAAACTGTACCTGTTACAACAGTAATAGGTTATATTGGAGATGAAAACGAATCAATAGATACTCTTATGCCTGAAGAGTTTGAGGATACAGGTGCTGAAGAGAGTGAAGAAGATAAGCGGATGATTCGTCTGGAAGACAATTACAATGTTGCTGTGATAGGCGGTGGTCCGGCTGGTTATGTTGCAGCCATCAGAGCCGCACAACTTGGTGCTAAAGTTGCAATTGTTGAAAAAGGAGTATTTGGAGGTACCTGTTTAAATGTTGGTTGTATACCATCAAAAGCCTATTTGAAAAATGTTGAAATAGTTGAACATATCAAGCATGCTGCTTCCAGGGGTATCATTATTGAAAATCCTGAAATCAAGTTTGATATGGAGAAAGTAGTAGAGTTTAAAAACGGTGTAGTGAAAAAACTCACCACCGGTGTGGAGGCTCTGCTTAAATCCCATGGGGTTGATATTTACAGAGGATTTGGTAAGATCAATAAAAATAAGGATGTTGTCATAGATGATAAGCAGATAATTAAAGCTGACAAAATTATTCTTGCCGGTGGTTCAAAAGTCTTTATGATAGATATACCAGGAATTAAGAATGATAAAGTTCTTACTAGTGACGATCTGCTTGGTTTAAAAGAGGTACCTGAAACAATGGTGGTTTTAGGTGGTGGAGTGATTGGAGCTGAAATGGGCCTTTCATTCGCCGGACTTGGCTCTAAGGTAATCATTGTAGAAATGATGGATCATATTGTATCTATGTTCGACGATGATATTACTGATGAACTTACCAGACTAATTAAGAAAAAAGGTATCGAAATAGTAACTTCAGCAAAGGTTACAGAGGTTGTTGATAAGGGTGATAAACTTGAGATTAAAATTGAAGGTCGTGAATCTGTATTTGCTGATAAAGCATTACTTGCAATTGGCAGGGTACCAGATTTGGAGTCACTGGGCGAAGTTAAATTTGAGACAGAAAGGGGTAGGATAAAAGTTGACAAGTATATGGAAACCAGCGTCAAAGGTATTTATGCTCCTGGAGATATAAACGGAATCAAGATGCTTGCCCACGTTGCATTCCGTATGGGTGAAGTGGCTGCAGAAAACGCAGTTAAGGGGAATCACCGTTCTGTTAAACTATTATCTGCACCATCAGTGGTTTACACACTGCCTGAGGTTGCAATGGTTGGTTTAACTGAAGCACAAGCTCGAGAGAAGTATGGTGATGATATTCGGATTGGTAGATTTAACTTCTCTGCAAATGGTAGAGCACTAGCTTCAAGTGAAGCTGAAGGCTTTGTTAAGGTTATTGCCGATAACCGTTATGGAGAAGTTCTTGGCGTACATATAATAGGACCAACTGCAGCCGAGTTAATAACACAGGCATCTTTAATTATGGAAATGGAAATTACTGTGGATGAAGTGGTAAATACCATTTATGGTCACCCAACTTATTCTGAGGCAATCTTCGAAGCTTTTGCCGATGTACTCGACGAAGCTGTTCATATTCCTAAAAAGAAGAAGAAATAGTACAGTTCCAAAAACCTTAACATACGTACTTTAATTTGAAAGAAGATCAGTTCAGACTTTAATATTAAGTTAGGAGCTGATCTTCCTTTCTTTTTTGTAATTTCGCAAGGATAAAATTTAACAACTTATTTAAAAGTGAAATAAGCATTATTAGGTCATGATATATATTGTAAACAAATCAAATAAGCCCGATTTTAATATTTCTCTGGAGGAGTATTGTTTTAAAAATCTAACTCAATATGGTAAGATATTTATTCTCTGGATAAACGAACCTTCAATTATCGTAGGCAAGAATCAAAATACTCAGGCTGAGATCAATGAAAAATATGTCAAGGAAAATGGGATACATGTAGTACGCCGCATATCAGGTGGTGGAGCAGTGTATCATGATCTGAACAATCTAAATTATACAATAATTTCAAATGAGGATAGTGAAAGTCGGACTTTCGATTTCAAAGCATTTTCAGAGCCTGTAATTCAAACACTTAAAGAGTTAGGTGTTGATGCAGAGTTTTCGGGTCGTAATGATATTACAATTGAAGGAAAGAAAATTAGCGGAAATGCACAGGCATATATTGAAGGCAGGGTTATGCATCACGGATGTATACTCTTTGATGTAGATCTTACAGTACTGCAAAAAGCACTTGAAACATCCAGCGAAGTAGTAGAAGCAAAAGGGGTGAAATCTGTACGTAGCAGAGTAGATAATATTTTGCCCAACCTCCCGGAAAAGATAACAGTAACTGAATTTGCCAATAAGATACTTGAACAAATGAAAAGAAAATATCCAGAGATGGTTGAATATAAATTCAGTGAAAATGAATTACTTGAAATAGAAAAAAGAAGGAAAGAGAAATTTGGAAACTGGGAATGGAATTATGGTTCTAATCCTGTTGCTGAAATTGTACGTAACAGAAGATATCCGGGTGGAAAGATCCAGGTGTTTATAAATACCAAAAAAGGATTAATTGATGATATAACCTTTTTCGGTACTTTTTTTGGAGTAAAAAGCGATCTGACTGATTTTCAAAACAGACTAAAAGGAATAAAGTATGAAAAGGAAGATGTTTTTAAAGCAATAAAAGATATAGATATAACTCCTTATTTTGCTGGATTCTCTACTGAAGAACTGACAGATGCTATAGTAGATTGATACTGGTTTAGCATAATCTTCTTCCACTTAAAGTACCCAAAAACTGATATGACTGAATAGATACCAAAAAGAACAGATGTGGGGTAGAGTCCCTTCCAAATATACAATCCGCACGACGCAATATTTACTGCAAACCAGAACCACCACTGCTCTACATACTTTTTAGCAAGTAGCCACATACCTAATATACTTAGAGCAGTGGTGAAACTGTCACCAAATGGAACCGGACTATCGGTAAATCGAACTAATATAAATGCAATAATTGCAAACAGTAAAAGAGCTGTTACCGTTATAGGCAAAATATGTTTGTTTGGTGTATGTGTAATTGGGAGCTCATCCTGGCCATTATTTCTATGCCTGTTCCAAAGAATCCAACCATAAATACTTGCAAAGAAGTAGTAAATATTAACCCCCATATCGGCATAAAACTTACTATTGAAAAAAATCCATACATATACAACAGGCATAACAACACCAACCGGCCATAACCATTTGTTGGCTTTGTATTCGAGATACAGGTACAATAACCCGATTATGGCTCCAATTATTTCTATTGTCTGCATGAATGTTGTTTTGCTTTAAAATACAAAGTTAATATTACTACTCATTAAAGAACGTTAGGATTCATAATACTGTTAAAAAGAAAGCGTAAGGCGTGCCATATAGTTACGAGTAGCCTGCGGGTAATATCCTATCCAGTTTATCAAACTACCATCAGAAAAAGTATCTGTAGCGGCCCAACCATTAGCAACATACTCTTTATTAAACAGATTATTCATATAAACCTGTAAATTAAATGTTCCTATAGATATTTTTTTAAATGTATAACCTGCAGAAAGATTGCAAACAAAATATGCATCAATAGATTTTGCATCATCAGATGTGTTATCCATATACTGTTTACCTACATACTTACCCATCAGGTTCAGATAGAATATATCTGCAGGTTGCCAGGTAATGGAAGCAGCACTGATAATATCAGGAGAGAAAGATATGTTAGTATTTCCATACTCCTTTGATATCTGACCTTCCCAGTTCCAGTTATCCTGATTATCATAATGATCAAACCATGCAACATAGTTTTTTATCATATTCCTGCTTAATGTAATGTTTGCATCAAGGAGAAATTTATTATTCCAAAAAGGAACAGCAGCCTCAAGCTCAAGACCCGTACGATAGCTGTTTTCTACATTCTCCATCAACTTATAGCCCACATCATTGAGTTTACCTGTTTGCACCATTTGATTGTGGTAATCCATATAATATAAATTAGCTCCCAGGTTCACACCATTTTTACCAGTGAAATGATAACCCAATTCATAGTCAATCATTCGCTCAGGCTTAATAGGATTTACTGACTCTCCTTTAATACCATCCTTAAGATCTGCGCGCAGAGGTTCACGCTGACCTATTGCTAATGATGCAAATATTCGATTACTGCTGTTGAGATTATAATTAATACCGGCTTTAGGATTGAAAAAATTGTATATGAACTCACCTGTAAGATCTTTCATATCATCATCAGTGCCACTTAATTTATATATAACTCTTCTGAACTGCAGATCACCGAAAAGAGATAGTCTATCGTTAATCTGATAATCAACTTTTGAGAAAATATTGAATTCACTCTTTGTGCCAATATTTCGATACCATTCAATTTCAGATTCATCACCAACCCAATTTTTTATCCACGGAAGCCTTCCAAAATGATCACCGTCATAATAGCTGTACATTCCTCCAAATGTCAGTTTAAAACTGTTCAATGAATAGTTCAAACCCAGATTTGCAACATAGAAATCATTCTCCAACATTTTGCGTCTTACAAAATCAGATCTACTATAGGTTATACCATCTATAATTTGATCATCAAGTCCAAACTCAGAAAACTTTCTGTCCTCTCTGTAATTCTCATAATACCCATAACCATAATTATAGCTTATGCCTGCATTTAGAGAAAGCTTTCGATTAATTTCACGAGAAAGGACCAACTGAATAATGTCAGAATAATAATTATCCGTTTCATTATCATAATATAGTCGGTTTCCCGCTTCATCATAATATTCACCTGCCGGATTATATCTTCTGCCATATTCATAATCTTTCATCTGTTCTTCCGAAACACCCTCCCAAGTGATACCAGTATGCTGAATTCCTTTAATGTAACTCAATCTGAGAAGTTGTTTGTCAGTATAGTGGGATAAAGCAGCATAAAAGTTTGTGTGATCAACAGTCCCGTTTCTTATATACCCTTCACCAATAACCCTTGAGAAACGGGCATCAAAAGACAAACCATTGTCCAGTATACCTGTACCCACAGCACTGCTAGATGAGAACGTACCGTAACTACCAACTGCAGTAGAAGTTTCTCCGTAAGATTCAGAACGAGCTCCTGTGGTTTGTAAAGAGATACTTGCACCAAAGGCAGCAGAACCATTTGTAGAAGTACCTACTCCTCTCTGTATCTGTATATTCTGAAGTGAGTTGGACAGATCAGGCAGATTCACCCAGAACACCTCCTGCGATTCAGGATTATTAAGAGGCATCCCATTAAGTGTCACATTGATACGTGTAGCATCTGTACCACGTATCCTCAAATAGGTATTTCCTACACCAAGTCCATCTTCTGTGAAAGATACAAGGGATGGTGTTGTTTGCAGAATTGCAGGAATATTACGTGCTGCATTATCTCTTCTTATTTCTGACATCGAAATGTTTGAGTAGGATACCGGTGTATTTGCACCTGCACGAGTTCCTGAAACAATTACCTCCTCTAATTCGATATGACTAAGACTGTCAGGGGACATTGCCCCTAATTGATAACCTGCTGCTGAAATATAAATCAGCATAAACGATAAAAAAACCTTTTTCATTTACTAAAAATTTTACAATGTGCAGAGTAATTAAACTAATCAACTCTGACATCCGGTTTGTTAAATAAAAAAGGGGATAAAAAAGATAAATACCATAATCACTCAAAAGTGATTTTTACTCCCTCCGCCGGCATTATCCGGATCAGGTATTTTGGGTATGATCTCAGCCTGTTATATTAGGCACCCCCGTTGAATTAAAGAACAAAGGTATATCCTTTTTGTTCATTTACAAAAATTTCTACATTCATTTAATATTATCTGAATTTATTAGTAATTTCGTATAATTAGAATAGATAACAGGTAAGTTTAACAAGCAATTCGAGCATTAAACTTATTGTTTAAAAAATGGTCTGATACATCCCGGTGCAAGTAAAACATATAGAATATAACTATTTACAATGATAGATGAGGAAAAATTAATCGATGAGGATCAGATGATTGAAAATGAGTTTCAAGCACTACTGAACGATTATTTGAATTCTAATCACCGAAGAAAAGTAGACGTGATCACACGTGCTTTCAATATGGCGAAGGAGGCTCACAAAGGAGCTCGCCGTCGCTCAGGAGAACCGTATATCATGCATCCTTTGGCGGTTGCCCGTATTGTATCCAAAGAGATTGGTCTGGGTTCAACATCAATTTCGGCATCGCTTCTACATGATGTAGTAGAAGATACCGAATATACAGTAGAGGATATTCGTGCACTTTTTGGAGATAAGATAGCATCAATTGTGGACGGTCTGACGAAAATATCCAGTGGAATGTTTGGTGAAAATGTTTCAGCACAAGCAGAAAATTTCCGAAAACTGCTATTAACAATGTCAGATGATATACGTGTAATTCTGATTAAGATTGCTGACAGACTACACAACATGCGCACTCTATCATCAATGTCTTCAACGAAACAATATAAAATTACTGGAGAGACATTATATATTTACGCACCTTTAGCACATCGACTGGGACTCTTTGCCATAAAGACTGAACTGGAAGAACTATGTTTCAAGTATGAGCATCCTGATACTTATGCTGAATTAACCAGAAAAATTAAGGAAACAGCTCCTGAGAGGAATAAGATATATGAAAACTTCGCAGTCCCTGTTGTTGAGTCTCTTGATAAAATGAATATCGAGTATGAGATGCGGGCAAGGGTAAAATCTGTTTATTCCATTTGGAATAAGATGCAGAAAAAGGGTATTGATTTTAGCGAAGTATACGACCTTTTTGCAGTACGTATAGTATTTGAAATGACACCCGGTATTGATGAGAAAAAGCAGTGCTGGGATATCTATTCTGCAATAACGGATATTTACAAATTGCGTCCCGATCGTATACGTGACTGGGTTAGTCACCCCAAAGCTAATGGCTATCAGGCATTGCATCTCACTGTTATGGGGCCCGACGGTAAATGGATTGAGATTCAGATAAGAAGCCGGCGTATGGATGATATAGCAGAAAAAGGCTTCGCTGCACACTGGAAATATAAAGAAGATAGGATTGAGGAAGATAATGAACTTGATAAATGGCTGAAAACAATTCAGGAGATATTATCCAATCCAAACCCTAATGCAATAGATTTTCTGGATACTGTGAAAATGAACCTGTTCTCATCAGAGATATTTGTATTTACACCTAAAGGTGAAATAAAGACTCTGCCTCAGGGAGCAACAGCACTCGACTTTGCATATTCTATTCATACACGTATTGGAGATCATTGCCTTGGAGCAAAAGTTAATCATACTCTAGTTCCTTTGAGTCAAAAACTAAGAAGTGGCGATCAGATAGAGATACTAACATCACAATCAGTAAATCCTCAGCCAGAGTGGATAAATTTTGTTACTACAGCCAAGGCAAGAACTAAAATTGAAGCTTCACTCAGACGACAACGACGACGTATAGCTGATAAAGGAAAGAATATTTTAGAAGAGCTATTTGAACAGGAGGTAATTGATAATACAACCTTCAATAAGATCCTTCATATGTACAAAGCTGAAAATAAAGAGGATTTGTACTATATGATTGGTAATAATGATATAATTCTGCCTGCAGATAAAAAAGCTTTTATAAAGATCAAAGATGAGCCTGAGAAGAAAGACAATCTTTTTGTTCGATATGTTAAACAGGCAATGAGTGCAATAAAAAAACCTGCAGGTGAACAGAAAGTAAAAAAGAAAGAAGGAGAGGAGTCAACGGAAGAAAGAGAAGAACTGAATTTAACTTCAATACTTCAGCCTATATCCAAAATAGACAGAAAGGCTGTTTATAACCTTAAAGAGACAAATTATAAAAAGAATTTTATTGTTCCATCATGTTGCAATCCACTGCCGGGTGATGATGTTTTTGGATTTGTAACCGAAAAAGAGGAGCTTGAGGTTCACAAACGTTCTTGTCAGACTGGATTAAAACTGAAATCTAGTTTTGGAGACCGAATAGTAGATGTTGCATGGGGCGATTACAGGCAGTATTCATTTCTTGCTTCAATTGTATTCACAGGTATAGATAGAGTAGGGATATTAAGCTCTATACTTGCAAAGCTTGCCGAGGATGCAGTGTTGAATATCCAAAGTGTAAATGTATCATCTAATGATGGTATTTTCGAAGGTGTATTTAATATTCATGTGCATAGCGCAGAAGAGGTTAACCAACTATGTGCTAAAATAGCAAAAGTGAACGGTGTTACCACCGTTCACAGATCTAATTTATAAATAGAAATTTAGAATTATTTTTTTCTCCTGCCTCTCCTGCCAAAAAGTATAGATGTCATTTTTTTGGCACCAAAGGCAATAAGAGCAGGTTTTGCAAGATTCCATGCTGCTGAACCTATAAGTGGTAAATTGGACAGAACTATCTGTGTTACCGTGTTATGCAACCATGGATTACGTGCTTTTGTTATAAATGGTGTAACTGAAGTGGAAGAAACAGAGGACATATTATCCATAGTTTCCGAAAACTTAGACTTTATGGAAGAGGCAACACCTTTTGTAAGCATCGAACCCCAGTTATCATTCAAATACTGTAATTGATATGATAAGCGCTGACTTGCAATTTTACGCTCTTCTCTGAAGTGTCTCTTTTCAAGTCGAAGTTCTTCTAATGGGTCTAACCTATACTTACTCATTTGTTACTGATTTTTATCATCTTTATCATCCTGTTTCAATAAGAAACGCACGATACTATTGGTGAAACTCCTCTGAATTGGTTTTCTTACTAACAATAGTATAAATACAACCAATAAAGTAAATGCAGCCACAATGCCAAATCCCATCCAAAGGCTGCCTAGTAATTCTCCCAGGTATATACCTGCACTTACCAGTACAAATAACAAAGCTATTGTACCGGCACCGGCAAGAATCAAGCCGTATAAAAATGCAGATGAACCTAAGCTAAGCTTTTCAAATGCTTCCAGTTTTCCGAGTTCGAGTGTGCTTTTGATAAATTTTCCAACATCATCTCTCATTTCCTCGAACAGCGTACTTACTTTTTTCTCTTCCATTTCAGTACTTTTTAGAGGATAATATTATTGTTTAGCAAGTTCTTTTTTTGCAATATCAGCAATATCGTCAATGTCCTCTTTTAAATCCTGAACTTCACTTTTTCCTTTGTAAACAGCCGATTTGACATTTGCTCTGATTTTGTCAGCGAACTCATTTGCTTGCTCAAGCCACTCTTCTCTTTTATCTGTTCCCATTATATAACCAACTGCAGCGCCTAGTGCAATTCCAATACCTAAACCTAATAATAATTTTGCTTCTGATTTCATAATTTCTGCGTTTAATAGTTTGTTATTTTTAAATAGATCTCATTGATAGAACTTGAATTTTCGGAGTACCTCGCTGTACAACTGTTATTTGGTTCTGTTAAAGTAAAACGCTTTATTAACAAAATTGTTTATATTCTATTTTGCTAAATTATATAGAATCTACTGTTTCTCCAAATAAAGTTGCAGATGTAAAGCCTGTTATTTTAACTTTCACAAATTGTCCTATTCTATGATTCTTTTTATCAAATATTACAACTTTATTCTGTTCATTGCGGCCGAATAGCTGTTCTCGTGAACGTTTGGAGAAGCCCTCAATAAGAACTTCAAACTCCTTATTCATATCTCTTTCATTACTTGCTCTTGAAAGCTCAAGCTGAAGATCTATAATTTCTTGAAGTCGGCGTGTCTTTACATCCTCCGGTACATTATCTTCAAGTTTTTTAGCTGCGTAGGTGCCTGGACGTTGAGAATATTTAAACATAAAGGCAGAATCAAATCCTACCTCCTTCATAAGTGAAAGTGTCTCTTGATGATCCTCTTCTGTTTCTGAGTGAAAGCCGCACATGATATCTGTAGATATACCACAGTCGGGTATAATTCTCTTAATCGCAGCTATTCTTTTCATATACCACTCTCTGTTGTATCTTCTGTTCATCAGTTTCATCATTCTTGAACTTCCAGACTGAACAGGTAAATGTATATAGTTCGCCAGGTTCTTGTATTTTGCAATTGTCTCCAATGTCTCGTCATTCATATCCCAGGGGTGAGAAGTTGTAAACCTAATGCGCATTTCAGGTGCTGCTTCTGCAACCATAGCCAAAAGATCGTGAAAATCAACTTTGGTATCACCATCTTTATAACGATATGAGTTCACATTCTGACCTAACAGTATAACTTCCCTGAATCCTTTCATCTGCATATTCTTTAACTCATTAAGTATGCTTTCAGGTTCTCTGCTTCGCTCACGTCCTCTGGTAAATGGAACAATGCAATATGTACAGAATTTATCACATCCGCGCATAATTGAGATATAGCCTGATATGTTGCTGCCATTGAGTTTAAGCGGCATAACATCTTTATAAGTCTCTGTTTTGGAGAGCTCAACATTCATAGCTTTCTCTCCCTGTTCAGCAGCACCTACAAGATTGGGTAAATCAAGGTAGGCATCGGGTCCCACAACAACATCCACGTTATGGTTATCTATCAGGTCAGATTTAGCCCTTTCAGCCATACAACCCAATACTCCAATAATCAGGCTGTCTTTTCTTTTTCTTCTTAGAGAGTTGAAGTATTCAAGTCTCTGTATCACTTTTTGTTCTGCATTTTCTCTTATAGAGCAGGTATTTACAAATATTGCATCTGCTTCACTGTCATTTTCAGTTAAGCTATATCCATCCATCTCCATAATAGAAGCCACCACTTCGGTGTCAGCAACATTCATCTGGCAACCGTAAGTTTCTATGTAAAGTTTTTTGTCTTGTATTTCGGGGTTCATTGTTGTCCTTTTTTTTAATAAACTGTGATATTAATGCTATTTGCTAATAAATTATTATTTAGCCGTATAAGAAAAGTTAAATCTGAAAGATTAATCGCATTTTAAGTTGTATTATTATCTTAGTTGTCTTATTTTTGCAGTAAGGAAAAAATAAAAATTTTTTCATAGTTAAGGTTTTGGTTAAAGTTTCGAGAGTGACTGTGAAGTTACTCTCGGTTTTTTTATATCCAAACCTCGTGAATTACACAAAAAAAGACTATTTTTGTCTTGTTGCAAAATTAATCAAATTATGGAAATAGGCGACCTTATTTATATAATCCTTCTGTTACTTTTTATGATATTGGGATTTTTTAATGATTCCAGGAAGAAAAAGGAACAGCAAAATCAGCAACAGAAACCAAATCCAAAA
>NZ_JAQVHI010000053.1:4287-9731 GCF_028696275.1 Lascolabacillus sp. | reverse complement strand
TTTAAATTTTATCTTACCATTAAGATTGTTCCACAAACAACAGGTTCAACCCTAATCCCTAATTCCACCAGTATGTAAGCTTCAGAACAAGCGCCCTGTTGCGAACATCGCGTGTATCGGCGAAATAGTTGTCGGTATATACTATGAAAAGATCCGACACAGGCTTGTAGCGCCACTGCAGTCTGATATTAACGTTGGTGTTGTTGACCTGCTCGTTGTACTGAACAAATGTGGTTAGATAAACCTTTGGCGAGAAGGTGATATCGAGCTTGGGACCAACCAGCCAGAACTGCTGATTTGTAAATGGCTGAGGAAGCCTTAGATTAGTATAAACAGTGTTTAAAGAGAAATTGATATAGGGCTGATATCTGTATGCAATGTTGGTCTCAATCATATCGCCATGTCCATTGAAGAATTCACCTTTTGAATATTGCAGTGTTCCGTTAAGAGGGCGGCGGGGACTGGTTTCTATCCTGCCAAACCATAAAAGGAAATCATATTCACTGCCGGCAGGGAGGTATACATTACTCACATGCGTTGGATCAAAATCCTCCATCAGCTTAACATAGTTATCAGAAATACCTGTTGTTACCGTTGTATTTCCATCGAAATTCACAAAATAACCTGCCTCATACACATGATCAAGCTTCTCATATTCATGTGAATAGTATGCCTCCATATCGATAAAGGGACCATGAGCCACTACAAGCTTATTTGGCACGAAAGTATATTGAGCTTCAGGATTGAACAAGATATAGTTGTTTCGTCTTACATAACCTGTTTCCGCAAGGAAATTCTTACCCACAGCCGCTTGTCTGAGCTCTAGCTTAATATTCCTCTTGTTATAGTTGATATATGCACCCTGGGCATACTGTTTATCAGGATTACCCGGTCTGAAAGATCGATGATAGAAGAACTTACCGGTCCACACATTATTATTGCTTGCCATATTGTAATCCAGAGCAGCAACGCGGTTGAACTGATCACTGCCGGAGTACTCCTTATTAACAAACATAAAGCTGATGTTTGAGCGAGAGAATATCTTCTGCTGCATTGAGAGGACAGAATAATTACGGGTAGGCATCATGCTGGTCTGATCGGTAACCATATGCATGAACCCCAACCTGAAATCATTCCCAATCTTACCTGTAAACCTGGCACCACCAAGAACAGGCGCATCCAGACCGATCCTTCTGGAGAAGAAAGGTGTAATATCATACTGACCATATTCTGAAAACAGGTCCTGATTCTCAAGGAAGAACTGGCGCTTTTCGGGGAAGAAGAGCTCGAAACGATCAAGATTCATCTGCTGCTGATCCACCTCCACCTGTGCAAAATCGGGATTATAAGTAAGATCCAGATTAGTTGAAGTAGTGAACCCTATCTTGGCATCAAAACCAAAGCTTTTACGGTAACCCGCCTCTTCATTAGCCTCAAAATCACGGTGATATCCACCCAGAACATAGGGAATAAGAGAGAAGTTGAGTCGAGGCTCAGGCAAAGGCTCATCAAAGATAAGTACCCCCGTATATGCTGGAGAAGCGTGGGGGAACTGACGGGGAACGGGGGCCCAGGCCGACTTCTGATTGGTTTTGAGGTCGAGGCGACCAAAATTCACATACCACACCTTGCTGTCTTTGGGATATCGGAGTGATCTGAACGGAACCTTTATTTCGGTGATCCATTTATCGGAATAATTCTTAACCTCCACCTCAATTTTGCTGTCCCAGTTAAGGTTTGTCTCCGATCCGGTTACAATACCATCCCAGATAGCACCCGAGGGAGAGCTACCAAAAGTGTAGGCATTGGTCTGATCCCTGAAGGTATCAAATACCGTTAGTAAGTTATCATTATAATTAAATCTGTAATCTCTTCTGAACGACTCCATGATCCTTTTACCCGGTATAGTGTCATAGAAGATTGTTGCAATATAGAGAGCCTTATCATCGTAGGTTATCATCCCTGTCGACTTCTGATATGGGTAGCCACTGTCAACCGGAGTTACCAGCCTGAAGTTTTCCATCTGATTGGCATTCAGCCAGTCCTCCTCATCAAGAACACCATCCAGAGTGATCTCACCTTTCATTTTTTTAGCAACGTAGACAAAATTTTTGTTTTGAATGTTAATTCCTACAGTGTCGGCAAGTACTATTTGTACTGACTCCTCACCATTTTCGTTACTTCGGGTGTCTTGGGCGTAAACAGATCCCCACGATATCAAGCTAATTGATAAAGCGATAATTAGATTTTTCAAAGATTTCATGCTGATAATAAGTATAAGCCTCAAAATTAGAAAATTAATTGAATTATAACAATTATTAGGGCATACAATAGTTGGAGTAAAAGGAGAGGGTGTAATTGGCTCAAACACGCATTGGGCATGTACATCTTAAAGTATCCGACCTCGATAGGGCTATTGAATTTTATAGCGGACTCCTTGGATTTGAGGTTACAATGAATTATGGTAGTCAGGCCGCTTTCTTATCAGCCGGAGGCTACCACCACCATATAGGCCTCAACACTTGGCAAAGCAAGGGAGGCGCGCCTGCACCTGCAAATTCGGCAGGACTCTATCATGTGGCAATTCTGTTTCCGGAGAGAAAAGATCTGGCGATGATCTTCAAGCGACTCTTAGAGGCTGATTATCCACTTACTGGTGCAAGTGATCATGGTGTTTCAGAGGCGATATATCTTAATGATCCTGATGGCAACGGAATTGAACTCTATTGGGATAAGCCAAGAGATCAGTGGCCTTCAACTCCCGAGGGAGGTATTGATATGTATACAGAAGCACTCGATTGGCGAGACCTTTTGAAAGAGCTTGATTAATTCAGCTCAGAGAATAGTCTCGATGCCCCCATCAGCCATGCAACGTGCAAATCATGTCCGCAAACATGAGATACACCCTCAATTTTGCTTGCATAGGGCAGACCGGTAGCCTCTGTCACCGGGAGCGCATCCATATCGGCACGCAGCATAACAACAGGACCATCGCCGTTCCTCAGCAAGCCATAATTTAGTTTTTTATATTAAACAACTAACTATATGAATTACTCCCCCCAAACCACTCTTTTTATGTAATCAGTATAAGATATTATAATTCTCACCACCTTATCACTCACATTAGGCATGCTGTAGTCGGCAACAGGACGGAAGAACACATTATTAGGCTGACCAATCGGGAAACGGTCACGCGCACCCACATTCTGATACTTCAGCTGCGTAATACCTTGTAAAACACGTTCCGGATTAAGTCCCACCATCATAACCGACGCCTCCTCCATTGCTTCCGGACGCTCGTGAGCCTCACGAATATTAAGCGCGCGGAAGTTAAGAATAGACGACTCCTCCGAAATTGTACCACTATCAGACAACACAGCATAAGCATTCATCTGCAACTTATTGTAGTCGCTCAATCCCATCGGCTTCATCAATCTCACATTCTCATGAAACGTTACCCCCTTCTTCTCAATCATATTCCTTGTGCGAGGATGAGTTGAGACAATCACCGGGAAGTCATATTTTTCTGCAATAGTATTAAGAATCTCAACAAGATTAAAGAAGTTTTTCTCAGAAGAGATATTCTCCTCACGATGAGCAGAAACAACAAAAAACTTATCCTTTTCGAGACCTAAAGTCTCCAGTATATTTGAAGCATTAATCTTTGGAAGATAATTCATCAGCACCTCATACATCGGACTACCCGTCTTTATCACCCTGTCGGGCCTCAACCCCTCAGCCAGCAGATACTCACGGGCGATATCACTGTAAGTAAGATTGATATCAGCAGTATGATCCACAATCCTGCGGTTGCTCTCCTCCGGCACACGCTGGTCGAAACAACGATTACCCGCCTCCATATGGAATATTGGTATATGACGTTTTTTCGCTGCAATAGCACAAAGACATGAGTTTGTATCACCCAGCACAAGAAAAGCATCAGGCTGCTCCTTCTCAAGCACAGGATCAATATTTATAAGTATCTGCCCTGCAGTCTCAGTAGCATTTTTACCGGCAGCATTCAGGAAATAGTCGGGCTTACGCAAACCCAGATCCTCGAAGAACACCTCGTTAAGTTCATAGTCGTAATTCTGACCGGTATGTACCAGAACATGCTCTATTGCTTCTGATGTATCAAGTTTCTGCAGCACACAGCTGAGCCTGATTATTTCAGGACGTGTGCCTACAACTGTCAATACTTTTAATTTTTTCACTTTAGGAATATATTTAGTTTCTGATTATTTCATAATTCTATTAAATGTTCACCTGCTGTTTCTGAGGCAGTTTCAATAACCGTTCTGAAATCGTTACTGACACTGTTTCTGAACTGTTTCCTGTCAGCAAAATCAGACTACAGGTTTGTCAGACTGATCTATACCGGCAGGAAATAAGTATCCGGCCTCTCAGCATCAAATACCTCATTCACCCACATCACCGTTACCATATCCTCATCACCCAGATTCTCGATATTATGAGTATATCCAACGGGTATATCAACCACTTCCAGTTTGTCACCCGAAACAAAATACTCATAAACCTTCTCTTCACCAATCTTACGAAATCGGATCACTCCCCTTCCGCTAACCACAAGAAACTTCTCATTTTTGGTATGATGCCAGTGCTGACCTTTAGTGATACCCGGTTTGGAGATGTTTATCGATACCTGCCCTCTGTCGGGCGTTTTAAGAAACTCTGTAAACGAACCTCTGTTATCCACATTCATCTTCAGGGGATACGAGAATCCATCAACAGGCAAATAGCTAAGATATGTAGAATATAGCTTCTTTACGAGAGGATCAGACAGGTTGGGCAACTGCAGCGAGTTCCTGCTCTCCCTGAACGAGTAGATATGATCTACAATCTCACCCAAGGTAATACGATGCTCCACAGCCACTTTACAAAACTCTCCCTCTCTGTTGGGGTTACCCTCCAACGCAGATATAAGCTCATTAACCACATCATCGATATATACCAGAGTCATCATAACGCTCGGGTCGTTCACCTTAATTGGCAGATCATTAGCAATATTATTACAGAATGTTGCAACAGCACTATTATAGTTTGGTCGGCACCACTTCCCAAACACATTAGGGAAGCGATAAATCAGCACATCAGCACCGTTCTCCCTTCCATAATCAAACAGAAGATCCTCCCCGGCCTTTTTTGAGGCTCCGTAAGGATTATCCAGTTCTGCCTGAATAGATGATGCCAGCATTATTGGACAACTGTTATTATGTTTCTTAAGACAATCCAGAAGCTTAGAAGTGAATCCGAAATTACCCTCCATGAATTCGCTCTGTTCCTTTGGACGATTCACACCGGCAAGATGGAATACAAAGTTAGCCTCTCTGCAGAAATCATCAAGAAGAGCAGGATCAGTCTCCATATCATACCTAAGCAAAGTATAATCAGGTCTTGAACTGCTCAGTTCTGCAACAAGATTC